>DATDPC010000109.1:0-24074 GCA_035292965.1 Dehalococcoidia bacterium
CAGCACGTCGCCGTCGGAGTGGCCGGCGAGGCCGGTCTCGCCCTCGAAAACGACGCCGCCGAGGACGAGGCGCCGTCCCGGCTCGAAGGGGTGCACGTCGAAGCCCTGGCCGATACGCATTGCAGCCTGAGTATAGCTAGCTCTCGCCCGCGATGAGCCAGGCGGCGGCGAGACGCAAATCTTCCGGCAGCGTCACCTTGACGTTGCGGATCGAGCCTGGCACCAGCAGCACCGGCTCGTCGATCAGCTCGACGAGGGCGGCGTCGTCCGTCGCGTCGACGTCGCTCGCTGCGTGGGCGTGCAGCAGCAGGTCGCGGCGAAACGCCTGCGGCGTCTGGGCGCGCCAGAGGTTCTCGCGCGAGATCGTGCCGCGCACGCGCATGTCGGCCGCGGCGCGCTTGATCGTGTCCGTGATCGGTACGGCGCAGAGCGCGGCGCCGGCCGTTCGCGCGCCTTCGAGCGCCGCGTCGATCAGCGCCGGCGTCACCAGCGGCCGGGCGCCGTCATGGATCAGGACGTAGTCGCAGCCCTCCAGCGCCTCGAGGCCGTTGCGCACCGAGTCGCGACGCCTCTTACCGCCGAGGACGACGGTCGCGCGCGGCGCCAGCTCGCTGACGATCGCTTCGATCTCGGGCCGGTTCATCTCGGAGACAACGACGACGAGGCGATCGATCGCCGAATGCGTCGCGAAGACCGCGATCGAGTGGCCGATCAGCGGCCGGCCGCCCAGAGGCTGCAGCAGCTTGTCGGTTCCACCCATGCGCTCGCTGCGCCCCGCCGCGACGATAACCGCGCCTACGGCCACCCCTCGGCCTCCCCCTTGGTAACAAGCAGGGCCCACTGGTTACTGGTTACTGGTAACTGGTTACTCGTCATAACACGTCGCTCGCCAGGCCGACGGAGAAGCTGCCGCCATAGGCCAGAAACAGGTCCTTGACGATCTTGCCCGCCAGCGTCGCCACGAAGAACTTCGGCGCCTGCATGCGCGAGGCTCCAGCCGCGGCGCCGGCGATATCGAAGAAGGGGTTGGGGAAGGTCGAAAGCGCGAAGATCGTCAGCATGCCGTTGCGCCCCATCCAGCGCTCGAAGGTCGAGTAGATGCGCCGCTGTTTTATCAAATCCGCGCCAGCGAAGCCGAGACCGTAGCCGGACAGCTCACCGATCGCGTCACCGAGGCCGGCGACGAGGCCGACGAGCAGCGGCGCCGGTATGCCCATGACAGGATCGAGGAGGACGCCGCCGCTGAAGATCGCCACCGTGCTCGGTGTCGGCAGGACGATCGTCGCGGAGCCGGCCATCGCGATGAGGAAGATGCCGAGGTAACCCCAGTCCTTGAGACTTTCGAGGTTGGCGCCGAGAACGAAGTAGGCGATGACGTAGGCGAGGAACATCGCCGACAGCAGGCCGAGGATCGCGTACTCGACGCGGAACCAGCCGCTGCGCTGCGAAAGCTCTCGTAGCGCCTCGACGTCTTCTTCGACCTCTTCGACCGCCTCTTCGACCGCCGTAAGGCCGTCTGTGCTCTCGCTCATCGAACCTCTATTCATGAATCGGGAGCTAATTCTAGGGCAGGGGATTGACGAGCATCTATCGGGGCGTTCCCGTATGCGGGCGTTGGTCACTCCATCCTGAAGGATGGAGTATGAAGACGCGGCTATGCTCCACCGTTCACGGTGGAGTGAAAAGGTCCCTTGATTGCTCTCCCCATGTTCAGATAAGCTAATCGTGTCTTGTTAAGGCTCAGAGATGTTCGATGAGTGAAGACGCGGCCAAACTCGACTACCGCGACCCGGAGTGGGTGGCCGAGCAGCTGGGTGTCGATAAGAACACTGTGTACAAGTACCTGCAGGAGGGTAGCCTGCCCGGTCTGCAGCTGGGCCGTAAGTGGCTCGTCTCGGAGCGGCGCCTCGCCATTTTCCTCGAACGGGTCGAGCGGGAGCAGACGGAGCGGCGTCGCCAATCGTCCGGCGACACGCAGCGGCCATTTGCGCTGCCGCAACGGTTTCGTATGCTGAATGAAGCAAAGGAAGAGCCGCGCCAACCGTAGCGCGGTCTTGGGGGAACCAAACATGAACAACCTGATCTGGCAGAGCAGCGGCACGGAGAACTGGAGCGGCCTCGCGGCGGCGCTGCCGGCGATCTCGAGCCTGAAGAACATCGTCCCCGCCGTCGTCGAGACGACGCCCCGCGGCGAGCGCGTCTACGACATCTACTCGATGCTGCTGAAGGAGCGGATCATCTTCCTCGGCACGCCGGTCTTCGACCAGGTGGCGAACAGCATCATCGCCCAGCTTTTGCACCTCGAGCGCGAGGACCCGGACCGCGACATCTCGATCTACATCAACTCGCCCGGTGGCGAGGTTCACGCCGGACTCGCGATCCTCGATGCGATGGAGCTGAACCGCTGCGAAGTCGCCACCTACTGCGTCGGCATCTGCGCCAGCATGGCGGGCGTCCTGCTCAGCTCCGGTACGCCGGGCAAGCGCTACGCGATGCCGAACTCGACGATCCACATGCACCAGGCGATGGGCGGCGTCCAGGGCCAGGCCGCCGACATCGAGATCGAGGCGCGCGAGGCGATCCGGATCAACGACAAGATCCGCGACCTGCTGGCGAAGAACACGGGCCAGAGCCAGGAGCGTATTCGCCAGGACTTCGACCGCAACTTCTGGATGACCGCCCAGGCGGCGAAGGAGTACGGCTTCATCGACGAGATTCTGCAGCCAAGCGCGCGCAGCTAAGAAGCCTCAGCCAGCAAACGCCACGTAGGGGCCGTTCGCGAACGGCCCCTACAACGTTGCATCGGCCAACGGCGCCACGTTCGTCTCGTCGCGAGCACCGCCCAAGCCGAAGAAGACGCCACAGAGCAGACAGGCGCCGCCGGCCAGCTCGAGCGCGCTCGGCGCCTCGTCCAGGAACGCCCACGCGAGCAGCGTCGCGCCCACGGGCTCGCCCAGCACGGCGATCGATACGGCCACGGCCGGCAAATACCCGAGGGAGCGGTTAACCGCCGTGTGGCCGACGAGCTGCGGCCCCAGCGCCAGCAGCACGAAGAAGAGATACGTCCGCCCCGAGTAGCCGAAGAAGCCATCTCCGGAGGCAGCGACGCCAAAGACGAGCACGACCGCCGCGACCGAGTACGCCAGCGTCACGTAGCTGAGCCAGTTGCTCTCGTTCGTTTGCACCCGGCGCGTGACCAGGAAGTAGGCCGCGGCGAACAGCGCCCCGAGCACGGCGAAGAGGTCGCCGCGCAGCGTATCGCCGCCGGCGCCGAGGTCGTCGCCGACCATGATCGCGGCCCCGGCAGCGGCGATCGCGATGCCGAGCCAGGCCCGCGGCGGCGTGCGCTCGCCGAGCAGCGGCCCCGACGCCACGGCGACGAACAACGGCGCCGCCGTCACGAGGAACACCGAAGTCGCGACGGACGTCTGCTGCACGGACGAGACCCAGAAGACGAAATGCAGCGCCAGCAAGACGCCGGCCAGCGCCGTAAGCGCCGCCTTCGCTCGCGTCGATGCCAGCGGCCGTTTGCGCGCGGCCGCGAACAGCAGCAGCGGCGCCGAAGCGAAGCACAACCGGTACGCGGCGATGACCAGCGCCGGCGCCGCCGCCTCGCGGATCAGCAGCGCCGCCGTGCTGACGACGGCAACGCCAAGCGCCAGGATCGCGTAGTCAAACCGCCTGCCGTGCATGCGCAGATGCTATCGCACGGAACCTAACCCGCTTTGCGGACGTTTAACTTTGAGATGGCATCTCTTGATGGACGCGAAGCTCGCGCGCAAGGCAATCTGTTAGCGTGATCCGCCCGGTCGCGCCCCTGATCCTTCTCACCTGTCTCGCCTTCGCTGTCGCCTGCGGCGGCGACGACAAGGACGAATCGGGCTCGTTGCCCACGAGCACGGTCGCTACGACGCCTGAGGCGCCCAATGCTACGGGCGGCCTGCCGGCGGTCAAGCTGCAGCGCGTATCGCCATCGCTTAGCTTTGCGCGCATGACCGGCATGTACGCCGGGCCGGATGGTCGCTTCTACGTCACGGAGCAGGCGGGGCGCGTCATCGCCTTCGCGTCGGCCGGGTCGACGGAGCAGCAGTCGTTCCTCGATATCACCGAGCGCGTCAGCACTTCCGGTAACGAGGAAGGGCTGCTCGGCTTCGCCTTCGCGCCGGACTACGCGCAAAGCGGCACGTTCTACGTCTACTACGCCGCCGCTTCCGGTTCGCGTCACACGGTGCTATCGCGGTTCCGCGCCTCGAACGGCGTCGCCGACGCTCGCAGCGAGCAGGTGCTGCTCGAGATCGCGCAGCCGTTCGCGAACCACAAGGGCGGTCAGGTCGCCTTCGGGCCGGACGGGATGCTCTACCTCGGCCTCGGTGACGGCGGCAGCGGCCGCGACCCGATGGGCAACGGCCAGAACCGCAACGTGCTGCTAGGCAAGCTGCTACGCCTCGATGTCTCGAAGGCCGCCGCCGGCCTCGCCTACTCGATCCCGGCCGACAACCCCTTCGCCGGCCAGGCAAACGCCCGCGCCGAGATCTGGGCCTACGGCCTGCGCAACCCCTGGCGTTTCTCGTTCGACGCGCAGACGGGGCAGCTGTGGCTCGCCGATGTCGGCCAGGACACGCGCGAAGAGGTCGACATCATCACGAGGGGCGGCAACTACGGTTGGTCGATCATGGAGGGCGCGCAGTGCCTCAGCGGCGCCAGCTGCAACCGCAGCGGCCTCACTCTGCCGGTGATCGACTACGCCAACGGCGAGGACTGTTCGGTCACCGGCGGCTTCGTCTACCGCGGCCAGGCGATTGCACCGTTGCAAGGCGCCTATGTCTACGCCGACTACTGCAGCGGCAAAGTCTGGGCGCTGCGCTACGACGGCACGAAGCTGACGCAGCAGGGGCTGATCGCGGACGCGCCGTTCTTCATCAGCTCCTTCGCCGTCGACGCGCAGGGTGAGCTCTACGTGCTGCAGCACGACGCCGCGGGCGGCGTCTTCAAGCTCGTGCCGTAGTCCGCGGACGGTTCGTCAAGGATCGCTTCGGCTTCGCCTCGCAATGACACAAAGACGCATCGATCAAGATGACCGAGGCGTGATTCGTGAAGCGCTACGTCGGGAGAGCGACAGCCCCTATGCGCGGGAGGCAATCCCTACCACCAGACCTTGGCGTCGATGTCGTCCGGTAGGTCTGAATAGTCCGCCGTCCAGAGGCCGCTCGAGAGGTACTTCCAGCCGCCGTCCGCGAGCAGGAGGACGATGTTCGCGTGCTCGAAGCGGTCGGCGACCTTCTGGGCCGTCTTCAGCACGGCGCCGCCGCTGACGCCGGCGAAGACGCCCTCTTTGTCCATCAGCTCTTTCGTCGCCGCGAACGAGCTGCGCGAATCGACGACGATGCGGCCATCGAGGATCGACTGGTCGAGCACCGGCGGGATGAAGCCGTCCTCGAGGCTGCGCAGCCCCTGCACGAGGTCGCCCGGGTGCGGCGCCGCGGCGATCACCTTGACGCCCGGCTTGCGCTCCTTCAAGTAACGCCCCGTCCCCGTCAGCGTGCCGCCGGTGCCGAGGCCGGCGATGAAGACGTCGACCTCCGGCAGGTCGCGGAGGATCTCGGGGCCGGTGCCTTCGTAGTGGGCGCGCGGGTTCGCCTCGTTGCCGTACTGGTAGAGCATGACAAGGCTCGGGTCCGCGGCGGCAAGCTCCTGCGCTACCTCGATCGACCCGTTCGTGCCCTTGAGGCCTTCCGAGTAGACGATCTCGGCGCCGTAAGCCTGCAGCAGCTGCGTGCGCTCGAGGCTGACGTTGTCCGGCATGACGACCTTGACCTTGTAGCCCTTGAGCTTCGCGACGAAGGCGAGCGAGACGCCCGTGTTGCCGCTGGTCGGTTCGAGGATTGTGCAGCCGGGTGTCAGGCGCCCATCGCGCTCGGCGTCCTCGATCATCAGCCTGGCGATGCGATCCTTGACGCTGCCGGTGGGGTTCTGGCCCTCCAGCTTGGCGAAGAAACGAATCGATGCTGATGGTGACAGGTTGGGAAGCTCGACCAGCGGTGTGTTGCCGATCAGGTCGAGCATGCTGCGGTAAAGCATGACGCGGTAAGCGGCTGTCATCGATCCGGCTGACCGGAGCGCAGGCGCCCGGCTTCAGCGGGGGTCTGGGGGCGCCCCCCAGCTTCGATGTAAGAGCAACCGCCGGCGAGCGCCGGCAGGATCGAGACGACGTCGCCTTCGTTCACCGGCGTGTCGAGCGACTGAAGATAACGAATGTCCTCATCGTTGATGTAGATGTTGACGAAGCGGTGCAAGGAACCGTCTTCCTGGGTGATCTGCTCCTTGAAGCCGGGGTAGTTCGCGTTGATCTGCTCCAGCACCTCGGCAATCGTCTTGCCTTCGGACTGGACGCTCTTCGCGCCGATCACGCGCTGCAGCACCGACGTCATTCGTACTTCTATGCTCACTCAGTTACTCCAGCCAGGCGGGCGCCGTGCCGCAGAACTCGTCGTAGTCGATCAGCTCCGTCACGGTCGGGTTATCGCCGCAGACGAGGCAGTTGGGGTCGCGGCGGATGCGCACCTGGCGCACCTCCATCGACAGTGCGTCGTAGAGCATCAGGCGGCCCTGCAGGCTCTCGCCGATGCCGAGGATAAGCTTAAGCACCTCTGTCGCCTGGATCGAACCGATCGTGCCGCAGAGGGCCCCGAGGACGCCGGCTTCGGCGCAGGAGGGGACGAGACCCGGCGGCGGCGGCGTCGGGTAGAGGCAGCGATAGCAGCCCTTGCCGGGCAGGTAGGTCGTCGCCTGGCCATCGAACAGCAGGATCGAGCCGTCGACGAGCGGCTTCTTCAGCATCACGCAGGCGTCGTTCACCAGGTAGCGCGCGGCGAAGTTGTCGGCGCCGTTCACGATGATGTCGTACTGGCTGATGATCTGCATCGCATTCTCGGAGTGCAGCGGCTCCTCGTGCGCGACGACCTTCACGTCCGGGTTGTAGGCGTTGAGCGTCTCCTGGGCGGAGACGACCTTGCGCTTGCCGACGTCCTCGTTCTGGTGAAGGATCTGACGCTGCAGGTTGGAGAGGTCGACGATGTCGAAGTCGACGATGCCGATCGTGCCGACGCCGGCGAGCGCGAGGTACAGCGCCACCGGCGAGCCGAGGCCACCGGCACCGACGATCAGCACCTTCGAGTCGAAGATATTGCGCTGACCGATGCTGCCGACCTGCGCCATGATGATGTGGCGCGAGTAGCGCATCACGCGCTCCGGCGTCAGCTCAACACCCGCCGCCCCTCCCGCTAGCGCCGGGATCACGGCGACCTGGTCGCCGGCCTTGACCTTCGTAGCAGCGCCGTCCAGGGCGCTGATCTCCGTGTTGTTCACGTAGATGTTGATATGGCGCGGGATGGTGCCGTCCTGGTCGCAGCAGAGGTCGCGGAAGCCGGGGAACAGGGCATCGACGTTGGCGATGACCTCTGCGACGTCTTCGGCGTCAACCTCGACGTTCGACCGGTTACCGACGAAGCTGCGAAACGGCGTCGGGATATAGACGCTGACCATTACTCAAAGACCTCCCGCATGCTCAACATACACACTTTATTCTGTACTGCGCTAGAAGCTCATGCTCAGGTAGCGCTCGCCCGTGTCCGGCAGCACCGTGACCACGCGCTTGCCCTCGCCCAGGCGCTTGGCGACCAGCAGCGACGCGAAGACGTTAGCGCCGGACGAGATGCCGACGAGCAGCCCCTCCGTCCGAGTCAAGCGCTTCGCCGTATCGATCGCGTCTTCGTCCTTCACGGCGATCAGCTCGTCGTAGACATCGCGGTTGAGTACGCTCGGCACGAAGCTGGCGCCGATGCCCTGGATCGCGTGCAGGCCGGGCCGGCCGCCTCCCAGCACCTGTGAGCGCGCCGGCTCGACGGCGACTACTACGAGGCCCGGCAGCTTCGCCTTCAGCACCTCGCCGACGCCGGTTATCGTCCCGCCGGTGCCAACGCCGGCGACGAAGGCATCGATGCGGCCGTCCGTGTCGTGGAGGATCTCCTGCGCCGTCGTGCGGCGGTGGACCTCCGGGTTCGCCGGGTTGTTGAACTGCTGCGGCATGAAGTAGTTCGGGTTCTTCTTCACCAGCTCTTCTGCGGCGAAGACCGCGCCCGTCATGCCCTCGATCGCCGGCGTCAGGACCAGCTCGGCGCCGTAACGCTGCAGCAGCTTGCGACGCTCACCGCTCATGTCGTCCGGCATCGTCAGGACGATCTTGTAGCCCTTCACGGCGGCGACCATCGCGAGGCCGATGCCCGTGTTACCCGACGTCGGCTCGACGATCGTCGCGCCGGGCTTGAGGACGCCGCTGCGCTCCGCGTCCTCGACCATCGCGAGGGCGATGCGGTCCTTGACGCTGCCGGCCGGGTTCATCGACTCGAGCTTCGCGACGATCTCGGCGCTGCCCGCCGGCGTCAAGCGCTCGAGCCGCACCAGCGGCGTGTTGCCCACGAGTTCGAGGGCGTTGTT
Organism: Dehalococcoidia bacterium; assembly: GCA_035292965.1. Classification (GTDB taxonomy): domain Bacteria; phylum Chloroflexota; class Dehalococcoidia; order DSTF01; family WHTK01; genus WHTK01. Next base: position 8,494 of record DATDPC010000109.1, read on the forward strand.
TGCGATGAGTCCTTGAGTACGTGCTTGCATCAGACCGCCATCCTTCTCGCCCCAGAGATGTCCCTTGTGAGATGCGGCGTCTTCAACCTCTCCCCTGGCTGCCTCCGTCGCCTCTCCGTACACAGAGAGGCGATCGAATTCGCATCCTGTTTTGGCTGACGGCGTGCCAATGGCTGAGCTTCCCCCTCTCTGCGTGCGGAGAGGGGGATTGAGGGGGAGAGGTCGTTGTGGCGATGCATCATGTTGTTCAAATGGGTTCTTAGATTGCGTACCGTTCGACGTTCCCGGCGCGTTCTCGCTCTGCCAGGTCATAGATCGTAATCCCTTCGAGGATCCGAAGTGTAGCCGCTTCGACCTCTTGCCAGACCGGCCGAAGACAACAGGTAACCGTCTTTCGACAGCCGGTCGGGTCGTCCAGGCAGGCGATCGGCGCGAGGGAGCCTTCGAGGGCGGCGATCACCTCGCTGAGGCGCAACTCGCGCGGGTCACGCACCAGGGCGTGGCCGCCCTGCGGACCGCGGACGCTGCGGATGAAGCCGGCGCGCCGCAGCGAGGTCAGCAGCTGGTCAAGGTACGGCTCCGGGATCGACTGGCGGTGGGCGATCGTAGCGCTCTGGATCGGCCCCTCACCGTAGTGGTGAGCCAGCTCAACCAGCGCTCGCACGCCGTAATCGCCCTTCATCGAAACTTTCATTTTCTGCCCTACGCGGAGGTTGGCGCTGAACCTGGCGTGCGAGCTAACCGGCTGACGCAGCCCCTCTTTGCGCTTCCATCCAGATTGTTAAGTAACCCTGTCAACAATTGTAGCATTCCCGTCTAAGGATTCACCAGAAGGAACAGAACCGGCGTCGCAAACAGCACGCTGATCAGCACCAGGAGGTTGCGCCGGCTGCTGGAGGCGAGGTGCGCCGCCGCCAGGATCACCCGCGTATACGGCTCGTAGAGGACGAAGAGCACAAACAGCGAGATCGAACCGCCGACCAGCATCTCGGTCAGGACGACCGTGAAGGCGCGCGGCGAATCGAGCAGCAGCGCTGCCAGCAGCGTGTCGATCCAGGTCGCGATGTTGGCGCCCATGACGTAGGGGATGACGCGGTCGCGGCGGACATAGCCCTTCAGCGCCAGCGGTACGAGGATCGTCACGGAGAGCGATACGGAGAGCGTGACCAGCGTGATCAACGTCCCGAAGGCGAACATCGCGTAGCGCTGCTGCAGCGCCTTCGAGAGCGCCTCGATGCGCGGGCCGGGCCGTTCCAGGCTCGGCAGCGAGCGGTCGAAGAGCGTAAAGGCGCCGATCAGGCAGCCCATGCCGCAAAGGAACAGGAGCAGCCGCGAAAGCTCGTCTCGCAGCGGGTTCACGATCGGGTCCGAGATCGTCCCGACGACCGAGGTCAGCGCACCGGGGCTATCGATCTGCACGCCATCGAGCCAGCCGCGGTCGAGGATCAGCAGGCCGAGGGGCATCGCCGGCGCCCACAGCGTGATAGCCGTGAGCAGCGCGACGACGCCGATGTAGAGGCCGTCCGGGTTGCGCCGCCCGGTCGCGTACGAGACGAAGCCGACGACGAGGACGATCAGCGAAGCGCCCATGCGCGAGCCGTTGATCATCGCGAACGTCTCGAGGTCCGTCGTCGCGCCGCCCGCGAATAGGCTCATCGCCACAGCGGCGACGGGTGACCCGCTCATCACGATGTAGGCGCCCAGCCAGCCGATGCCGAAGTGGCCGAGAATGCCACCGGCGGAGAGGTCGTCGAGGATCGGCCGGAGGCCGCCGGCGCCCGTCTTGATCAGCTGCAGCGCCAGGATGAACAACCACAGCGCGCCAATGACGGCGGCAGCGCGGATCAGCGCCCCGAGCGGGACGCTGCCGCGCTTTTCGACGAGGGCGGGAGGGTTCACAGCCATCAGCCGGCCCTCGCGCTCGGTTTCGAGGGTGATCTAGCGGCTCCGGGCGGCGTCGATCAGGATGCGGGCGACCTCGGCGCGGCTGAACTCCGGCGGCGGCTCCTCTCCGGCGGCGAGCATCTCGCGCACCTTCGTGCCGGAGAGCGAGACGTGGTCGTCGTCACCGTGGGGGCAGGTCTTGGCGGTGCCCATGCTCCCGCAGGCGCGGCAGAAGAAGCTGTTCTCAAAGAACATCGGCGTGATCCCGAGCTCGCCGGGGACGAACTCGCCGAAGATCTTCTGCGCGTCGTAGGTGCCGTAGTAGCTGCCGACGCCGGCGTGGTCGCGCCCGACGATGAAGTGGCTGCAGCCGTAGTTCTTGCGCACGAGGGCGTGGAAGATCGCCTCGCGCGGGCCGGCGTAGCGCATCGCCGCTGGGAAGACGGACAGCAGGACGCGGTTGTCCGGGTAGTAGCCCGCGATCAACGCCTCGTAGCAGGCCATGCGCACCGGCGCCGGGATGTCGTCGTCCTTCGTCGCGCCGACCAGCGGGTGCAGCAGCAGGCCATCGACCGTCTCCATGGCGCACTTCTGGATGTACTCGTGGGCGCGGTGCACCGGGTTGCGCGTCTGGAAACCGACGATCGTCTTCCAGCCGCGCTCGGCGAAGGCGGCGCGCGTCTCCTTCGGGTCGCGGCGGTGCTCGAGAAACTCTGAATGTCCCTGGCGCTTGAACAGGCGCACCGGCCCTCCGAGCAGCAGCTCGCCCTGGGCGTAGACGGCTGCGACGCCGGGGTGCTTTTCCTCGTCCGTGCGGTAGACGAGGCGCGCTTCTTCCTGCTTGTCGTAGTCGTAGACCTCTGCGACGTCCATGACGGCGAGCGCTTCGCCGGCCTCGTCCGCCAGCGCCACCTGCTTGCCCTCCAGGCCGCGGGCTTCCTCGCGCGAAGCGGAGACGGTCACCGGCAGCGACCACGGCAAGCCCGACTCGAGGTGCATGTTCCTGACGACGAGCTGGTAATCGCGCTTCGTCATGAAGCCGGTCAGCGGGCTAAATGCGCCGACGGCGAGCATTTCGAGGTCGGAGAGCGGGCGCATCGACAGCGTCAGCTTCGGCAGCGAGCGCGCCTTCTCTGCGAGCGCCTGCGCCTCGGCGCCTTCGGCAACGCGGTTGACGAGGCTCCCGCCGTGGGGCGCGATCAGGGCGTCAGCGGCTACTTCGGTGCTCAATGGGGGGCCTCCTCTAGGAGCGGTTTGGGAGCAGTTGTCGTGAATAGTCTAAGGCGGTGGGAGTTTGTGACAAACCAGCGAGCAGACTGGCTTGCTTTCTCGATTCCCGTCATCCGATTCGCTGCTAGGCTTTCGTGGCTGGTTGGAGAAAGCCGCGCTGTTCGAGGTAGGCGACGATCTTCGCCATGCTCTCTTCGACGGTCTCTTTCTCCGTGTCGACGGTGACTTCCGGGTTCAGGGGCTCCTCGTAAGGGTCGGAGATGCCGGTGAAGTTCTGAATCTCGCCGCGCAGGGCCTTCTCGTAGAGGCCCTTCACGTCGCGGCGCGTCAGCTCGTCGATGCTGCACTTCGCGTAAACCTCGACGAAGTCGCCGATCAGGGCGCGGTTCTGGTCCCGGATCTCGCGATAAGGCGAGATGGCGGCCGTGATCACGGCGACGCCGTTGCGGCTGAGCAGGTGTGCGACGAAGCCGATGCGGAGGATGTTCGTGTCACGGTCCTCTTTGCTAAAGCCGAGGCCTTTGCTCAGGTTGGTCCGCACGATGTCGCCATCGAGGATCTCGACCTTCTTGCCGCGCGCCTTGAGCACGGGCTCCAGCGCTTCTGCCAGCGTCGACTTGCCTGCGCCGGAGAGGCCGGTGAACCAGATCGTAAAGCCGTGTCCTGAGCCTGCCGAAGGGCCCCGAGAGTCCGTCACTAAGTTGTCGCTCCTTAGATGCTGAAAGTGCTGATCTTGCCTTCGTGCTGAAGGATCGTAATCGATCCTTCCTGGATGCCGCACTCCTCTTTGTCCTGACCGGCCCAGCGGCCGGAGCGCGGGTCATCGCCCTCACGCACCGGCTTCGTGCAGTTGGTGCAGCCGATGCTGGGGTAGCCCTTGTTATGCAGCTGATTGTAGGGGACATCGTTAGCCATGATGTAGGCCCAGACCTGCTGCTCCGTCCAGGTGGCGAGCGGGTTCAGCTTGATCAGGTTGAACTTCGCGTCCCACTCGACGATGCCGATGTCGGCGCGCGTCTTCGATTGGTCGCGACGCATGCCGGAGATCCAGGCCTTCTTGTCATCGAGGGCGCGCTTGTTCGGCTCCACCTTGCGCAGGTCGCAGCAGAGGTCTGGGTCGCGCAGCCAGAGAGCTTCGCCGTGCTGCTCTGCCTGCGCCTCCGGCGTCAGCAGAGACTTGTAGCCGATCGGCTTGAAGCCGTACTTCGCTTCGCAGGCGTCGCGCAGGGCGTACGTCTCCGGGAACAGGAAGTCGGTATCGAGGTAGAAGACTTCGACCGTCCGGTCGATCTTCATCACCATATCGAGCAGGACCATGCCTGTCGGCCCGCCGAAGCTGCAGGCGACCGTCAAGCCGGGCTGAAACTGCTTCACGGTCCACTTGAGGATCTCCTGCGGCTCCTTGCCTTCGAGGTCCTCGTTCCAGCGTTTGATAGTTGTAGGGTCCGGCGCTTCCGGCAAGCTGACGTTGCTCCTGCGGGTTTGTGGATAAAGTAAAGCGGCTTAGTCAAGAATACGATCCGGCTCCGGGAGCGTCAATCCTGCTAGCGCCTCGCGCGCCTGCTTCGGGAAGTCGGTGATCAGCCCGTCGAGGCCGGCGCTGAGCCCCGGCGCCACCAGCTCGGAGCCGCCGTGCCATGAGTAGACGCGCAGCCCCAGCGCGTGCGCCGCGCCGACGAACTCGCGGTCGATCGCGCTCCAGTGCGCCGACACCGCCTTCGCGCCGATGCGCTTCGCCCGGCTGATGAACGTCAGGTTGCGCTCCTGGTCCGAGACGTCCTTGAGATACGCGACCTCGACGGCCGGCGCCGCCCGCGCGACGTAGCGCACGGCAAGCGCGCTCTGGCACCAGACGAGCACCCGCGACTCGATACGGCGGCGCTTGATCGATCGCACGAGGGCGATCACCGCCCAGGGCGTCTTCACGTCCACGGCGAGCAGCATCCCCTCCGGCAGCGCGTCCAGCGTCTCTTCCAGGCTCGGGACGCGCTCGCTCGTGCCCTGCAGTCGCAGCCAGCGCACGAGGAACGAAGGCGTCAGCTCCAGGGGCAAGGGGAAGCGTGCCGTGCGTAGCATCGTGTTGTCGTGCATCAGGAAGGGCCGCTGGTCGAGGCTCACGCGCAGGTCAATCTCGACGCCGTCGGCGCCCAGCTCGGCGGCTTTTCTTATGCCGAGGAGGCTGTTTTCGGGAGCGTCGGGCGGGCAGGTGCGGTGGGCGATGACGATCGGCGGCACAGATTCAGTGTAGGCGAAACGTCGTGCGGCATTTCTCCCCGTGCAGTGGCGCTTGCGATACACTCGCCGTCGTAGTTTGCCGCCGTACCGGCGCGCGTAATACGATTGGCTCCCATTCGACTCAGGTTCAGGAGCCACCGATGACCAGCGACAACAACATGCGACGCCAGAGCAGCGTCCTCCTCGACGGGCTCGACCGCGCCGCCGCGCGAGCGATGCTGCGAGCCACCGGCCTCTCCGATGACGACCTCTCGAAGCCGCTGATCGGCATCGCCAACACCTGGATCGAGATCGGCCCCTGCAACTTCCACCTCCGCCGCCTCGCCGAGAAGGTGAAGCAGGGCATCCGCGCCGCCGGCGCCACGCCGCTCGAGTTCAACACGATCGCCGTGTCGGACGGCATCAGCATGGGCACGGAGGGGATGAAGGCGTCGCTCGTCAGCCGCGAGGTCATCGCCGACTCGATCGAGCTGGTCGCCCGCGGCCACATGCTCGACGGCCTCGTCGCGATTTCGGCCTGTGACAAGACGAACCCCGGCGCCGTCATGGCGCTGGCGCGGCTCAACATTCCCTCGATCTTCCTCTACGGCGGCTCGATCTATCCGGGGCGCTTCGAGGGACACGACGTCACGGTCCTCGACGTGTTCGAGGCGGTCGGCGCCGTTGCCGCCGGCAAGATGACGATGGCGCAGCTCACCGAGCTCGAAGGCGTCGCCTGCCCCGGCGCCGGCGCCTGCGGCGGTCAGTACACCGCGAACACGATGGCGATGGCGATCGAGATGATGGGCATGTCGCTGGTCGATAGCGCCTCCGTCCCGGCGATGGACCCGAAGAAGGACGACGTCGCCTTCGAGGTGGGCAAAGCGGCCGTCGAAGTGCTGCGGCGCAACATCCGCCCGCGCGACGTGATCACGCGCAAGTCGATCGAGAACGCGATCGCCTCCGTCTGCGCCAGCGGCGGTTCGACCAACGCCGTGCTCCACCTCCTCGCCATCGCCCGCGAAGCCGAGGTCGAGCTCGACATCGACGACTTCGACGCTATCAGCCGCAGGACGCCGCTGCTCTGCGACCTCAAGCCCGGCGGCCGCTACGTTGCCAACGACCTCTACGAGGCGGGCGGCGTCCGCGTCCTCGCCAACCGCCTGCTCGAGGGCAAGCTGATTCACGCCGACGCCATCACCGTCAGCGGCCGGACCATGGGCGAAGAAGCGCGCTCGGCCAACGAAACGCCCGGCCAGCCCGTCGTCATGCCCCTCGACAAGCCGATCAAGCAAACCGGCGGCCTCGTCATCCTCAAGGGCAACCTCGCCCCCGAAGGCTGCGTGATCAAGGTCGCGGGCTACGAGCGCATGCAGCACCGCGGCCCCGCCCGCGTCTTCGAGCGCGAAGAGGACGCGATGGCGGCGGTGCAGGCGCGTCAGATCAAGGAAGGCGACGTCGTCGTCATCCGCTACGAGGGCCCGAAGGGTGGCCCCGGCATGCGCGAGATGCTCGGCGTCACCGGCGCACTCGTCGGCCAGGGCCTCGGCGATAGCGTCTCGCTGCTCACCGACGGGCGCTTCTCCGGCGCCACCCATGGCCTCATGGCCGGCCACGTCGCCCCCGAAGCCGCCGTCGGCGGCCCCATCGCCGCCCTCCGCGAAGGCGACATAATCACCTTCGACATCGACAAACGCCGCCTCGACGTCGAGCTCACCGACGCGGAGCTAAAGCAGCGCCTCGCCACCTGGACCGCCCCGCCGCCCAACTACAAGACCGGCGTCTTCGCCAAATACGCAAAGCTAGTCTCCTCGGCCTCCGAGGGCGCGGTTACTAGATAGGGCTAGTCGTGGAGCAGGCCGGCGTCGCCAGTAGACGGCGGCCGAAGCGTTGCGGCTCCACCGGGCGCAACTGCCGCCGGGGCCACCGCCGTCGGCGTCGGCTGGCGCTGCAGGCTCTCAACCAGCGCGCCGATAGCGCCGCTGACGTTATTCTTCTGCTCACGTGGGATCCAGGTCTTTGTCACGTCCTCGCAGTTCCACTCGCCACCATCGGGTATGACGCTGCAGACGCGGATCGTATCCGTCCCGACGCCGCCTGTGCCGCGATAAGACCACCTGACCGTGGCGTTGCCCGAGCCGCTGCACGACGGATTGCAGTCGCCGTCGCTGTCGCTCATGACGCCGGCGTTCGGACCACTTATCACCGTGAACTGAAGTGTCCAGGGATCGGTGTAGTCGGTCGGGCCATTCGGGCCCTCCACGTTAGTCGTGTCGACGCTGACGCTAAGCTCATGGACGTCGCCGACTTCGTTGACCGCGCTTTTGGGAGTGACGTCGACACAGGCAACCAACCCGAGAGGCGCCAGCGCCAGCAAAATAAGAAGGACGAACCGAGTGCGCATCTGTACACGCATTAGCGCAATATGACGCCACACCTCGCTCAAATGTCAACCCAGAACGATTCTCCAACCAGCGCCTCGCTACCTGGCAGCCACCCGCCCCGAACTACAAGACCGGCGTCTTCGCCAGATACGCAAAGCTAGTCTTCTCCGCCCCCGAAGGCGTGGTCACGCGATAGAGCTATTCCGCGGCTAATCCTGCGCCGGCTATTCGACGTAGGTAGAACGTGCGGTCTTTACGCTGGCTTCTCATCCTGACCGTTGTAGTCCTTGTGTGCGGCGCTGCATGCGACCACACAGATGGCTTTACGTTCGCCAATTCGACAGACGACTTTCTCAGCATCTACTTCGAGCCAGATCAGACGACGCCTGAGTTCTCACTAAACCCCCATCAGACCACAAGCGTTGCCATGGCTGAACGCTTCTGGACCGGTCGTGTAATTGGCAAAGACGCAGTCAGGAAGGATCGTATTTGACCAAGAGATTTCCTGGCGCGAACTCAAACGGACCAACAAAGTCGTCATCGAGTGACTGCATCCCATCGGGCCTGCACGCGCTAAAATGGCAACACCTGAACGAATAACGTCTAGCAGGCAAGAGGTCCGCCCATGCTGAGCAAGCCAGACAACGACATCCTCACCCGGGTCGGCCCCGGCACGCCGATGGGCGCCGTCATGCGCCAGTACTGGCTCCCGGCGATTCGCTCCGATGAGCTGCCGGCGCCCGACTCGCCGCCCCTGCGCGTCAAGCTCCTCGGCGAGGAGTTGATCGGCTTCAGGATGACCTCCGGCAAGGTTGGTCTGATCCAGAGCGCCTGCCCCCATCGAGGCGCCTCGCTCTTCTTCGGCCGCAACGAAGAAGAGGGCCTGCGCTGCGTCTACCACGGCTGGAAGTTCGACGAGACCGGTTCGTGCGTCGACATGCCGTCCGAACCCGCCGAGAGCAACTTCCGCAGCAAGGTCCACGCCAAGGCCTACCCGACGAAGGAGCGCAACGGCGTCATCTGGGCCTACATGGGGCCGCGCGAAGTACCGCCGCCGCTACCCGACATCGAGCAGAACCTGCGCAACACGGACATCTCCCGGATCAGCGTCATCCATCGCCCCTGCAACTGGATGCAGGGCTGGGAGGGCGAGATGGACACCGTCCACGCTGCCTTTCTCCACTACGGCTCCTCCAAGGCCGAGGACCAGGAACCCGGGACATTCGACTACTACCAGTTCAAGACGCGCACGCCGAAGTTCAGCGTCATCGACACGGACATCGGCACCTCTTACGGCGCTTACCGGCCGGCAGAGGAAGACACGTACTACTGGCGCACGGCGCACATGATGTTCCCGTTCTTCGCGATCATCCCGGCCGGCTGGATCGGCATGTACGTGCCGATGGACGACGACCACACGATGCATTGGGAGATCCTGCTGCGACCGCACGCCGCGCCCGGCAGCTTCTTCGGCCCGCCGGCTGAGGAAGGCAGCGCATCGCCGGAGCAGATCGCGCCGCGTCGCGCTGGTGGCCCTCCCGGGACGAAGTACCTGCCGAACACGTCGGACTGGTACGGTCGCTTCAACATCGAGCAGAGCCTGGCGAACGACTACCAGATCGACCGCGAGGCGCAGAAGGCGAACAAGAGCTACAGCGGCATCGCCGGCATCCGCCAGCAGGACATGGCCGTCACCGAGACGATGGGCCCGATCTACGACCGCACCCATGAACACCTTGGGACGACGGACGCGCTGATCATCCGCACGCGGCGCAAGCTAATCGCGACGGCGAAGGCGCTGCGCGACGAGGGCATCCTGCCTCCGGGTGTCGACAAGCCCGAGTTGTACCGCCTGCGCTCCGGCGAGTTCGTCCTGCCGCGAGACGTCGACTGGTGGGAGGCGACGCGCGCCGCCCGCGAGAAGTTCGAAGTGCCGCAGGAAAAGGCGCTCGCCTCGCGCTAGACGCAACGTTGGTAATGGAAGAGCCCTCGTTGTGAGACGAGGGCTCTTTGTTTGACGGCTCTTCGTCCAGAACCTCGTGGCGTCGATCACCCTCACCCTAGCCCTCTCCTTCAAGGGAGAGGGGATCTTTTGGGTGGCTACCAGGGTGGCGGCTTGATGATTACGTCGTAGTCGTCCCTCAGCCAGTTGCGCAGGCCTACATCCGACGGCGCGCCGATGATCTCCCAGCGCATCGACCCGGCGCCGGAGTCGACGAAGGCGAGGCGAAAGGGCCTCGCCGCTCCTGGCGGCGCTTCGGCTTCGATGACGACGCCGTTCTGAGTCTCGAAGGCGCCCGGCAGGATCTTCGCGCCCCCGTCGACGGCCTGCTGCAGCGCCGCTCGCAGGTCAGGCGCCCAGAACCCGATGTGCTGCACGCCTTCGCCGTGCGCTTCGAGGAAGCGACCGATCTCGCTGTCCGTCGTGTGAGGCTGCATCAGCTCGAACGCCTGACCTCTGCCCTCGTAGCCCCCGTAGGCGCGCTTTGCGTCGGCGCCGTCGAGGACGTGCCAGTGCTCGATGCCGAACAGGCGCTTGTAGCGCTCGATCACCTCATCGATGTCGTGCACGGCGATGCCGACGTGGAATGGAACGATGCCCGGCGGTGCGCTCACGGGTTCCTACTTCTTCGTCGCGATGCCGACAATTACCGGCCACAACGGCCCAAGCGCGTCTCGCTTGGTGATTTCGACCTCGAAGCCGGCGTCGCGTAGCGCCTCCTCGGTGCGACGGCTGAGCTGGCAATCGCCTGACATCTTGCCGTAGACGGGCTGAACGAAGCGCTGAAGCTTGCGCTTGAACCCGTCTGCCTGGTGATGCTCGACGAGGCGGGCTTGGCCGCCGGGCTTCAGGACGCGTCGCAGTTCGGCGATGGCGCGGTCAGGGTAGCTGACGCTGCAGAGGACGAGCGTGACGACTGCGGTATCGAAGCTGGCGTCGGGGAAGGGTAGCGCTTCGGCGGGGGCGTCGCTCAGGTGCACTTTGGCGCGAGCGTCGTCCGGCAGGGCGGCAAGCTTCGCCGGGATGCGCTTGAGCATGAACGGGTCCGGCTCGGTCAATTCGAGGCTTTCGACTTTCGACCAGTCGTAGTACTCGAGGTTGCTGCCGGTACCGGCGCCGAACTCGAGGACGCGGCCTGTCGCGCCACCGGCGGCGAAGGTGCGGAGCGGCCCCATCTTCTTCTTGTCGGCCTTCTCCATGAAGGATCCGTAGACGAAGGCGAAGAAGCGGTGTTGCGGTCTGGGGATGTGGGTTGGGTTGGTCATGTCGCCTCCTTACATTTAAGCCGGGGACACCCCGGACCCCGCTGAAGACGGCGTTCGGGCCGTGGATGGAGCCGCGTTAGGCATCGAGGCTGACCGGCCCCATGATGCTTATTCCGCCTCTTACATAGGAAGCCGGGGACACCCCGGGCCCCGCTGAAGACGGCGCGCGTGTCGTCCGTCGAGCCGCGTTAGGCATCGAGGCTGACCGGCCCCATGATGCTGATTCCGCCGTCGATGACGATGGTCTGGCCGACGATCATCGAGGAGTCGGGGCCGCAGAGGAAGGCTACGAGGTCGGCGACGTCGCTGGGGACGACGTTGCGGCCGGCGGGGGTGAACTTGCGGAGGGTCTCGCCGAACTCGGGCGGGAGCATGGAGACGCCGGCGGTGTCATCGACCCAGCCGGGGCAGACGCCGTTGACGCGGATGCCGATGGGGGCGAGCTCGACGGCGAGGTAGCGGGTGAGGACGTCTAGTGCGCCTTTGGTGACGCCGACGGCGGCGTAGTTGGGCATGTAGCGACGCGAGCCGAGGCTGGTGAGGTTGACGACGGAGCCGCCGCCGCGCGCTTCGATGAGGGGTGTGGCTTCCTTGGTGGCGAACCAGGGGCCGAGGACGTTGGTCTCGAAGGTGGCGCGGAGGTGGTTGGGGAGGGAGGCGATGGCGCTGCGGGGGCGCTCGAGGCCGCGGGCGGCGCTGTTGACGAGGATGTCGAGGCCGCCGGCGTGCTGCTTGACGTCCTCGAAGAGGCGGTGGACCTGGTCGAGGTCGCCGGTGTCTGCTTTGACGGCCCAGGAGGCAACGCCGAGGCTGGCGATGTCGGCGGCGGTGGCTTCGGCGTCTGCCTGGCTGTGGGCGTAGTTGACGATGACGCTGGCGCCGAGGCGGGCGAGCTTGAGGGCGATGGCGCGGCCGATGCCGCGGGAGCCGCCGGTGACGAGGGCGGTCTTGCCGGCGAGAGGCTTTGCTTCAGTCACGGGGGCATTCTAGCGCGGGTGGTTTGATTGAATGATTGTTTGGGGTGTTTTTCGTGGCGTTTGTGGGGGCTTGGAAGCTGCGGGGCGTCGTCGTCGGTGCGGTTGGGTTTGATTGTTTGCGGTCGGTTGCCCTCACCCCAGCCCTCTCCCAAGGGGAGAGGGAGCCGAAGCGGCGGTGCGTGGTCATGGGGTAAGGGTAGCGGGGTTTGGGTGGAGGGCGGAGGGGTGGGTGGCGCTCGTCGCTGCGCATCCTTCAGCCTCGCGTTGCGCGGCTTTGGCTGCTCCGCTGAGGTTGGAAGAAAAGGGAACTGAGGGGAGACCTCCTTCGGCAGGCTCAGGACAGGCTCTCAGACTCCCCCCGCATGGCCCTTCGACAGGCTCAGGAGCGCCCCCGCTACCCCTGCTGACGTTGCTGGTCACGGTGCGCGCGTAGCGGGGTTGGGGTGGAGGGCGGAGGGGTGGGTGGCGCTGGGCATAGAACATATATGCTATTGTATGGACGGCGAAGTCAAGGCTGTGTAATATGCGGCGACATGTCGTCAACGCACCTTCCTTCTGCGAGCGGAGAATACCCCGCGTTGCTTCCGCCAGGTAGGCACCAGATGACCGTTAAAGAATTGCGGGAGACGTGCGTGGACGCGTTCCCGCGTTCAGCGACGCGACCTGCAATAATGGAAGGCCTCGAACAAGTAATCGCAGAGCTGGTCGATAAGAGGGTACGAGGGGACCTTTGGATCGATGGAAGCTTTGTCACTCAAAAGGTTGATCCGAGCGACGTCGACGTCGTTCTTCGGGTATCGGGCGAGTTTTACGAATCTGCCTCGCCGGACCAGAGGGCAGTGGTCGACATGATGACGCCTGCTTTGAAGGCGACGCACAACTGCGACGCTTACGTCTTTCCGAACTGGCCGAATGGGCATGAAAAGTATTGGGTTGCCGAGACTTGGTATGGGTACTGGATGCGTCAATGGGGCTTCAATCGCGATGGCGTTTTGAAAGGTATGGCTGAAATCCAGCTCGGAGATGCCGATGCCTAGCCTAGGCGAACTTAGCAAGATGCTTCAGGATGCAACGAGCACGCTTTCGGAAGTCGAGCGTGCTCTAGCTGCAGATCCAACTTCGGAATCGTTACGACTCATGGTTCGCTCGATGCGAACTAGTCAGCAAGAGCTAGAAGCTACTTTCCTGAGTGAGGTTGACAGTCTCGGTATCGATGTTTGTTCGTATCGATTCTTTTCGCCGATTAGCGAGCAACTTAATATTGGTTCATTAGGACGTGCTCTCGACTCATTTCAGACCTTGATTTCAAACGTCTTCGCAGCAGTTAGAACCCGCGCTCCGCGCGGGTCGTCCAATTTGTCGGCGGATGCAATTGCCGAATCGAGTCTGCAATTCGGCTACACATTTGCCGGTTCGGTTGGATTCGTATTGACAGTACCTAATGAGAGGCGACTCTTCGGAGACTCGGCGCTCGATGAGGCGATTAATACAGTTTTCGACATGGCGAAGGCCGAAACTCCATCTGACGTCGCTGCATTCGCAGAGCGGCTAGGCTCACCGTCCGTTCGCGCTTTGTATAGGTGGGCCCGCACGCACTCATTATCCGGGATCGGTGCTGATTTGGAATGGCGGCGGCAGGACAATATTCGCGGAGCACTCTTCATGCAACTGCCTGACCTTGATCACTTGACCTCAACTATTGAGGCCACGAGTGACGCGACCACATTGGAAGTGCCATTGTCAGGAATGCTTGTTGGTCTGCAGCAGGAGCGACGGACATTTGACATGGCGTTTGAGGACGGTTCGCATATCCACGGAACTATTGGCGATGAGCTTATGTCCTCGATATCGCTAGATAACCCGCTGGCTATTCCGGCGCGATATTTCGTTCGGCTTACGAAGACAACACGAACCCGCTACTCGATGGATGAGGACGAAGAGTCTTGGGTTCTCGACGGCATTGAGAGAACCTAAGAAGACTCTTGCCCTCCTTAGGCGTAGCGTCCTTCGACAGGCTCAGGATGAGCGGTCGGTGAGGTCGGTTGACCTCGACGTGGCGTCTTCCTGGTCGCCGCGCTCGTAGTACTTACGCCCGCGTAGGCGGTCCGGGAGGTAGGTCTGGTCTGGGGCTATGCCGCCGGCGTAGTCGTGGGCGTATTTGTAGCCTTTGCCGTAGCCGAGGCCGCGCATGAGGCTGGTGACGGCGTTGCGGAGGTGGAGGGGGACGGGGTCGTTGCGGGTGGCTTCGACGTCGGCGAGGGCGCGGCTGTAGGCGGAGCCGACGGCGTTGCTCTTGGGGGCGAGGGCGAGGTAGAGGGCGGTCTGGGCGAGGGGGTAGAAGCCTTCGGGCATGCCGATGAAGTGGACGGCTTGCTGGCAGGCGGTGGCGATGAGCATGGCTTGAGGGTCGGCGAGGCCGATGTCTTCGGAGGCGAGGATGACCATGCGCCGGACGATGAAGAGGGGGTCTTCGCCGGCTTCGATCATGCGGGCGAGCCAGTAGAGGGCGGCGTCTGGGTCTGAGCCTCGGAGGGATTTGATGAAGGCGCTGATGGTGTCGTAGTGGGCGTCGCCTTGTCGGTCGTAGAGGTAGGTGCGGTGCTGGAGGGCTTCTTCGATTATCTCTCGCGTTACGACGCGAGAGACCTCACCCCCTAACCCCCTTTGACTTTGAACGCGCTGCGCGCGGTCCTCACCCCCTGGCCCCCTCTCCATGCGAGGAGAGGGGGAAGCGGCTGATGTTGTGTCTTCGGCGTCCGGGGCGGTTCGCCCTTCGAGTGCCTCAGGGCGAGCGGAGCCCGGCGGGGCGTGGTCTGAGTCACGGCGTCCTTCGAGAGCCTCAGGGCGAGCGGGGTTTGGGGTGCTCGGCGACGGGGGGACGGAGAGGACGGCGGCTTCGAGGGCGTTGAGGGCGATGCGGGCGTCGCCGCCGACGGAGGCTGCGAGGGCTTGGATGGCGTCTTCGTCGATTTGGACGTTGAGGTTGCCGAGGCCGCGGTCGGGGTCGGTTAGGGCGCGACGGATGAGGTTTTCGAGCTGGGGTTCGTCGAGGGCTTTGAGGGTGAAGACGCGGGAGCGGGAGAGGAGGGGGCCGATGACTTCGAAGGAGGGGTTTTCGGTGGTGGCGCCGATGAGGGTGACGGTGCCGTCTTCGACGTAGGGGAGGACGGCGTCTTGCTGGGCTTTGTTGAATCGGTGGATCTCGTCGATGAATAGGACTGTGCGGGCGGACGGGGCGTCGTCTGGACCTCGGCGTCCTTCGACGGGCTCAGGGCGAACGGAGCTACTCCGGGCGCGGGCTTCGGCGACGACGCGGCGGAGGTCGGCGACGCCGGCGGCGACGGCGCTGATGGCGACGAAGTTGGCGCCTGAGTAGGTGGCGATGATGCGGGCGAGGGTGGTTTTGCCGGCGCCGGGTGGTCCCCAGAGGATGATGGAGGGGAGCTGGCCGGCTTCGACGAGGCGTCGGAGGAGCTTGCCCTGGCCGACGAGGTGGTCTTGGCCGACGTATTCGTCGAAGTTGCGGGGTCGCATGCGGGCGGCGAGGGGTGCGTTGGGGGCGGGCTCGAGGTCGGCGTCGGCGGTTTCGCCGGCGAAGAGGCCGGGCTGGGGGGCTTCGGGGCGA
>DATDPC010000110.1:0-15402 GCA_035292965.1 Dehalococcoidia bacterium
GGATGATTCATGTGAGTATCAAACTCGCGGCCGAACAACCCGCCCTGGAGATGCGTCTCGCACAGACCGACGACGATGTAGGTCGCCCGCCACCGGTCGTAGAACTCGATTCGGAATCCCTCTCCCAACGGCACATCGGCGCCGCAGACGCTGCACTTCTGGGGCACGCCAGGCTTCGCACCCAACCGGATGCTCACCTCGTGACGTCTCTCCATGACGAGGTCCTCTAGAAACCACAGCGCCGCGTCCTGCACTGGCGGCTCTTGAATAAGCAGACGCAGGTTCATTTCGTCAGCCAGCTTCCTTCCGGCCTCGGCGACATCCGTTACGTAAGGGCTCCAGCCCTCGGTCGGATCATGCTTGCAGTGAGGGCAGACCGCCCCGGACCGCGGTACCTTCAGCGCGTCATCTTCGATCGTCTTCTCGCAGTGCACACACTCAAACGCCATCGCTACTGCTACTGCCTCCAAAAGACAAGATAGGCCCGCAGCCTAGCTCGCGCCGAGCGCGTCTAGCGCCGCCTGCAGGTCCGGCGGCAGCGGCGCCTCGAAGCTCAGCTCGCGGCCGTCGATCGGGTGCTTGAAGGCGAGGCGCCAGGCGTGCAGGAACTGGCGCCTCACCAGCGGCGACGGCTTGCCGTAGAGCGCGTCGCCGACGATTGCGTGGCCGAGCGACGCGAAGTGGACGCGGATCTGGTGCGTCCGCCCCGTCACCGGCGACGCCTCGACGTAGCTCTGCGCCGGGAAGTACTCGAGCACGCGGTACGAGGTCTGCGACTCTCGCCCGCCGACGGCGCGCACCATCATCCGGCGGCGGTTGTTCGGGTCGCGGCCCAGCGGCGCGTCGATCATCGCCTCGGCCGGTTCAATGCGGCCTTCGAGCAGCGCTAGATACGTCTTGTGCATGCGCCGCTCGCTCAGCTGCGACGAGAGGCCGTTGTGCGTGCGCTCGTCCTTGGCGACGGCGATCAGGCCGGACGTGTCCTTGTCGAGCCGGTGGACGATGCCGGGGCGCTGCACGCCGCCGATGCCCGGCAGGTCCTTGCAGTACGCCAGCAGCGCGTTGACCAGCGTGCCGCCGTCGTGGCCGGGCCCCGGATGCACCGACATCCCCGCCGGCTTGTCGACGACGAGGAGGTGCGCGTCCTCGTAGACGATGCTGAGGGCTATGTCTTCGGGCTGCGGTTCGGCGGGCGCCGGCGCCGGCAGGCGCACCGTGAGGCGCTCGCCGCTCTCGAGCTTGTCGCCGGCCTTGCGCCGGAGGCCGGAGGGGCCGCTGACGAGGTCCTCGTCGATCAATCGCTGCGCCTGGGCGCGCGAGATCGCGCAGAGGCGCGCGACGGCGACATCGAGCCGCTCGCCGGGCTTATCGGTGGTTATTTCGACGATGCGCTCAGTCGTCGCTTTGGGGCTCCGGTCTGCGCTCGCTGAGCACGTAGAAGACGACGAGCAGGAAGAGGCCGACGCTGATCGACGAGTCGGCGACGTTGAACTCGGGGTAGCGCGGGAAGTCGATGAAGTCGGTCACTTCGCCGAAGCGCAGGCGGTCGATCAGGTTGCCGAGCGCGCCGCCGAGCATAAGCCCCATGACCATGCGCAGCAGGCCGTGCTCCATCGGCGGGAAGGCGTAGTAGAAGACGATCGCGCCGATCGCGATGACGGCCGTGATCGTCAGGAACAGCCCTTGACCCTGGAGCACGCCGAAGGCGGCGCCGTCGTTGGTAACGTGGGTGATCTTCACCAGCCAGCCGTCCGAGGGCCACGACTCGCCGATCGCGAGGTTGCCACGCACGATTGCCTTCGTTATCTGGTCGAGGACGAAGATGGCGCCGGCGACGAGGAAGAACGGCAGGTCGCGCTTTGCCCGCCGCGCGACCGCACCTAAGACGCCGTCGCGTCCCTGCGCGCCCAGCTCGCTGGTTGTCATACTCGGATCGTAGCACGGCCTCCTCTCTTGCCACGTTCGTAGGGACGTAGCTTTAGCTGCGTCCGAAGGACGTTCCGTCCCGAGATAAAGCATGGTTGCCGCGATACGGTGGCGTGATCCGGACGGAGCTGAAGCTTCGTCCCTACGTTCGCTTGCGATGGCTTATATTGTTCGCGTGAACCTGTTCTCCCGCCGCGAGGCCGACCGCGAGAAGTGGGGCGACCGCCTGCCGCCCGGCCAGAAGCCGACCGACGGCTGGCCCGTCCTCCACTACGGCGGCATCCCGAAGATCGAGTTGGCAGACTGGAAGCTCGACCTGTCGGGCCTCGTCGAGGCGCCGGCGTCGTTTACCTGGGACGAGTTCATGGCGCTGCCACAGGTGACGACGACAAACGACATCCACTGCGTCACCGCCTGGAGCAAGTTCGACAACGTCTGGAGCGGCGTCGCCGTGAGCGAGGTACTGAAGCACGTCCAGCTGAAGCCCGAAACGAAGCACGTCATGCTCCACTCCTACGGCGGCTACACGACGAACATCTCGCTCGACGACCTCAACCGCGAAGGCACCCTCTTCGCCCACACGCACAACGGCGAGCCGCTGATGCGCGAGCACGGCTGGCCGCTGCGCCTCGTCGTGCCGCACCTCTACTTCTGGAAAAGCGCAAAGTGGATCCGCGGCCTCGATTTTCTGCCGGCGGAGCAGCCGGGCTTCTGGGAGATGTACGGTTATCACATCCGCGGCGACCCGTGGAAAGAAGAGCGCTACTCTTAACGGAGCACAGTGGGCTGCCGCCGGACAGCACCAACCGGCACCAATCTTGAGTAACCCCTCCACATGAACTTCGTAGGGCTGGCCGCGGTACTAGCGACGATTCTCGGCGCCGCGATCGTCAACGGTGTCGAGATCGCGGTCATCTCCGCGAATCGCATCAGCGTGCATCACCTCGCCGAGGGCGGTAGTCGCACAGCCTTGTCGCTTCAACGCCTGCAGCGCGATCACGAGCGCTTCTTCGCCGCCGTAGTGTTCCTGCAGACGTCGCTCGTCGTCTTCGCCGGTGCGATCGGATCTGAGGTAGCCCCGGCAGAATGGGGCCTCTGGGGCAGAATCGGTGCGGCCATCGTCACAGCCGCAATCACGGCCGAGTTTGGCGACCTGATCCCAAAGGTTCTTGGAGCCAAAGCCAGCGTCGGCTTTGCCCTCTTCGTGGCGCTGCCGGCGGAAGCCATGACCCGCGTTCTGGCGCCGATAATCGCCGTCTTGAGCTGGCTCCCCCGGCTGGTCTCGCGCCTGATCTTCGGCGTGACCCTGGATCTGGTGCCCAGCGTTAGCGAAGCAGAGCTAAGGACGCTCATCGAATCGAGCGCAGAATCGGGCTCTGTAGCCGAGGCTGAGGCGGAACTGCTCGACCGCGTGTTTCACTTCGGCGACCGCCACGTGCACGAGGTGATGGTGCCCCGCACCGAGGTCGTCTGGATCGAGAAGGGCAGCCCGCTTCGCGACTTCTACGCCATCTATGCCGCGGCGCCCCACTCGCGTTTCCCGATCTTCGACGAGACGCCGGACCGGGTTGTAGGCATCCTCGGGATCAAGGACCTGCTGCGTGAGCTGACGGCCGGCCGCGTCGACGCCGATACGCCGGTCGAGACGCTGGCGCGTCCCGCCCACTTCGTGCCGGAGACGAAGCTGATCGGCGAGCTGTTTCGCGAGATGCAGGCGTCCGGGACGCAGATGGCGATCGCCGTAGACGAGTTCGGCGGTACGGCCGGCATCGTCACGCTGGAGCAGCTGCTCGAGGAGATGGTCGGCCCCGTGCGCGACGAGCTGCGGCCCTCCGAAGAGGAGATAATGACGATCGACGAGCGCACGATCCAGGTCGATGGCTCGCTCAGCGTCGAAGAGGCACGCGACGAGCTCGGCATCGACATCCCGGAAGGCCCCTACGACACGATCGCCGGCTTCGTCCTCAGCGAGCTCGGTCACGTACCGAAGGAGGGCGAGGTGCTCGCCGTCAACGACCAGCGTCTCACCGTCGCGTTGATGAAGGGCCCGAAGATCGAGCGCCTCTTGCTGACGAAGGCCTGATGCGCCTCTTCCTCGTGCGCCACTGCGAGCCGGACTCGCCGCCGGGATGGGCCGTTAACGAGGCCGGCCTCACGGAGGTTGGCCGGCGTCAGGCAGAAGCGACCGCTGGTCACCTCCTCCACTGGGCCGAGCACGGCCATCCCTTCACGACGCTGTTCTCGAGCCCGGCACGACGGGCGATCGAGACAGCCGAAGCGATTGCCGTCCACGTCGGCCTGCCGGTCCAGGTCGACGCGGCGTATGCGGGCGCCTTCGGCCCGCCGAAGCGTCCCAAGCTTGCCGGCCGGCCCTGGGACAGCGAGGTCGAAGCGCTGCTGACCGAGATTCAGACGCGCGCCTGGGACGCCGTAACGCGGCACGTCGAGGCGTCGGACGAGCACGCGGCGAGCATCATCGTCAGCCACGACACGACGCTCGGCGCGCTGATCTGCGCCGCGCTCGGGATGCCCGTCGAAGGCATGCGGCGCTTCCGCGTCGACCTGGGCTCCGTCAGCATCCTCGACTTCACGCCGCGCGGCGTCCGCCTCGGCCTGCTGAACGAGACGCGCCAGCTCGAAGCAACGTCGTAGCTGCAGGCCTTAAGGCCTGCCCGACGCTGCGTCCGTGAAGACGCACGTCAGGCAGGTCTCTAAAGATACGACCCCTGTCTTTGCGACCCATCGCGGCAGCGAGGCGAAGCAATCTGGGGCGGGGCCTCGCCGCATCGAGGCGCCGGACGCTGCACGGGTGAGACGTTCCGCCCTCAGAAGACGCAACGTCGCCCCACGCCGCCCCGGCAGGTCTGAAGACCTGCAGCTACGGGATAAACCGACGAGCCCGGTTAGAATTGGCGCGATGCTCAAGTCGGAGCGCGTCAGGCGCTGGCTCAAGTTCGCTCTCGCGCTCGGTGTCAGCGCCGTCTTCATCGGCATCTTCGTCAGCAGCGTCGACATCGACGCCGTGCTGGATGCGCTCGGTCACGCGAACTACATCTACGTGATCCCGGCGCTGGCGCTGTTCGCGCTCTCGGTCGCCTGCCGGGCGGTGCGCTGGCGTTACTTTCTGCTGCCGGCGCACGAGCTGAGCTGGCGCCAGCTGCTGCCGTCGGTGCTCGTGGCGTACGCGGGCAACAACCTGCTGCCGTTTCGCGCCGGCGAGCTGATACGCGCGCAGAGCCTCGCCGATGCGTTCGCGGTGCCGCGGATGCGGACACTCGGCGCGCTGCTGATGGAGCGCCTGTTCGACGGCGCCGTGCTCGCGACGTTCGTCCTCTGGGGCCTGCTGCTGGTCGACGTCGGGACGGCGTACCTGGGGCTCGGCGTGCTGCTGGCGCTCGGCGCGGCGGTGGGCTTCGTCGTCTGCACCGTCATCGTGCGCAAGCCGGGCATCGTCACCTGGGCGGCATCGATCCCGTTCCTGCCCGACGGCCTGCGTGAGACGCTGCTGGGCTGGGGTGGTTCCTTCCTCGGCGGCTTCACGGTGCTAACGAGCTGGTCGCGATTCGCCCTGGCGAGCGTCTGGTCGGCGGCGGCGTGGGTGCTGGAGCTTTCGATGTACTACATGATCGCGGAGGCGTTCGACCTGAAGACGTCGTTCATCAGCGTCGCCTTCGCCGGGTCGGCGGCGAACGTATCGCTGTCGCTGCCGTCGGCGCAGGGCGGCATCGGGCCGTTTCAGGTGTTTGCGACGGAAGCGCTGCAGAAGTTCGACGTGCCGCAGTCAGACGCGGCGGCGTACGCGCTGGCGCTGCACTTCTTCCTTATCGTCCCCGTGAGCCTCGTCGGCCTCGCCGTGCTGTGGCGGTCGACGCTGCCGACCCGGCGCGCGGCGATCGCGGCGGCAACGCTGGATGAGCCCTGAGGCCGGACGCGACGAGGGGAGGCTCGGCAGAGCTGCCGGCCTCCCTTCTCGTCAGGTAGAGAAACGGCGGCTCTAGCCGAACTTCGCGGCGATGCCGGGAATAGAAGCCAGCCCCTTCTGGATGTCCTCGGGCGTCATCACGGGCGTCATCTCGACCTCACCACCGAGGCCGAACCACAGCCGCTCGCCGACTTCGAGGACCTGCTGACCGTCCTCGATCTGGATGATGAAGTGTCCGGAGCGCATGCCTCCTGAGCTCGGGTAGAAGTAGGCGGCCTCGGGCTTCAACTCCTCCATAATCTGAGGGAGCACCTTCCCGATCTTTCCAGACTTCAGTGCCTCATTACCGCTGGGCGTTGGGAACCGGAAGCTAACCATTACTCGCATCGAAATGCCTCCTGAACTGACTCCTCCTCCTGACAGCAACACACTGCTTTCGAGAAAGGCGATTGGAATGTAGACTCCTCACGATTCCCGGTCAACGTGAATTACCTCAAATATCGGATAAGGCTAGAGGAGACGTAGCAATGGCAATCCGAATCGCGGTTACGTTCAGGTCGGCGCCCGGCAAGGGCGACGAGTACGCAGCGGCCTGGCTGCCGATCACGAAGCAGACGCAGACGGAGCCCGGCTGCGAGCAGTACGAGGTGTTCCGCAGCGGCGAGGACGCTGACAAGTTCGTCCTGCTGGAGCGCTGGACGACGGCCGAGGACCTCGAGGTGCACATGGGCGTCCTGCGCGACCGCGGCCCCTCGCCGACGGCGCCCTACCGCGACGAGAGCTTCCCGACGGTGTTTGAGCGCTACGAGGTTTAGCGCGGCTTCAATTATGCAACTGCTTCCGCTTGTAGAACGAATGTCTGGGTAGTTACAATCTCGCATACGTGTCAGGAAACGTTTTGACGGGAGCGTCGCTCAATGAAACTGGTACATGCCCGAATATCAGGGTACAAGTCGATTGAAGACTGCGAGTTAGACATCGATGGGCGCGTCACCGTCCTGGCTGGTAAGAGCGAGGCGGGCAAGACCAGCGTGTTGGAAGCGCTCTCTCGATTCTCTAGTGGTGGCGCGTTCATCCAGGCTGAGCTTTGTTCTTGGCGTCGCGATCATCTGACGGACGATCACCCCGTCATCACTCTTACCTTTCGACTCAACGCCGAAGACCGCGACCGCTTCGAAGCACTTCATGAATCGCTTGCCAATCAAGAAGAGCTTATTGTCGCGCGTCAACTGGATGGCGACTACCGGCTCATTCAGCCAACGCTGGAAGCGGCTACCGGAAAGCGCCCGCCGGACTGGCTTGCTGACACGCTAACCGGACTCCGCTATCGCGGAAACAAGCTTTTGAAGGATGCTCTGACTTTCATTGAATCACGACGAGAATTGCTGCCCAGTCTTGCCAGTGCCATTGATAGGCTGGCCATTCTCGTCGAGGATAGGGCGCTTTCGCTACAAGCCACGGAAGAGGCAACTACGTCCAGGATGGCTGATTACCTTGCGGCGCTCAAAGAGTTAGGGGATGCACTGCAAAAGGTTCGCCGCACGTCCGGTGACCTGCGAGGAATTCGTACGAGGCGGTCTCGCATTGCAGGTGACCTGGCCGACTTACTAATGGACAAAGATGCATCTTGGGAGTCCTTCGAGACGCCTGCCTTGGATTCGAAGACGCTGATCTCGGCGCTACCGCCAATTCAATACTTTCGAGACAAGGACATTTCTGACGCTGAAGATAGCGTTAGCATTGCCGCGCTCGGAAGTTCAAAAGCAGGCTCTCCCGCGATTAGGGGACTCCTCAAATTGGCCGGGGTCAGCCAAGCCACCCTGGAGTCGACACAAAGAAACCTTCAGATTCAGCAATTGCGCGATGGTTGCGAGCAAGCGACGCAGGCCCTTCGCAGCTATTGGAGTCAAGAAGCTGTCGAGGTTGTTCTTGACGTCCAAGGGGATACACTCCAGGTCTTTGTCGTTGGAGTAGAAGGTCACGTCGGCGCTCCGAGTCAACATAGTCCAGGCTTTCAATGGTTCCTGTCATTCGTTCTTGAGCATCTTCTTCCGAGACAAACGGGTGCCGAGACTATTCTGCTGCTGGACGAGCCAGGGACTCACCTACACGCTTCGGCGCAAGTAGACCTCGTGAAGCAATTCGAAGGAGTCCCTGACCACGTTCAAATTGTGTATGTCACGCATTCCCCGTTCATGATTAGCAAGAACTATCCAACGCGCGTCCGTGCCATCGTCAAGAACGGTTCAAGTGATGCTGAGCGAGGCACGCAGATTGTCAATAAGCCATACCACTCGCCCGACGCTCGCGGCTGGGAGCCAATTCGGACCGCTATCGGAATAGCAGCAGGCTTGTCACCCTTTACTTCGGGCGAGAATCTCATCGTTGAAGGTGTGAACGATCAGATTATCGTGACCGCAGCGGCACAGCGACTTGCCGAACGAGAGCAGCATCGGTCAGCAATCGACCTGGATCGCACGGCAATTATGTTCGGTGGCAGCGCGACGGAGATCATTCCCGTCGCTAAGTACTGCCACGGCCAGAAGATCGTGTGCGTTGCGCTGTTCGATAGCGATACCGAGGGGACGAACGCTGGCGCGAAACTCCTCAAAGCTTACTTTCCAGGGAGCGCCATCGCCTATGTCGCTCAAGACTCCGAAGTCCCTGGAGCAATTGACCTCGAAAGCCTCATTGACGACGAGACCTATCACCGCTTGGCACGCGAAGCATACAAGGAGATACCTGGTCATCCGGCATACGAGAAATTTGGCGAAGTGACCTTCGATGACGTGCTAAACGAGGTTTCGCCCCGAGTTGAAACTCCAAATCGTCGTCGCCCGCAGGTAGCAACCAAAGGTAAAGGGAAAGTCTACGAAGAGTATTTTAGGAAGATGGATGAAGCTGTCACCGAAGGCGATGAACGATGGGGAGGCTTCTCCAAGAAGATGGTGGCTGAGCGGGTTGCGGACTGGCTCCGCGACGGCCCGGAAGAAGACGCTGCCGAGGATACGGACAAAGCCCGCATACAGACTCTTGAGCACTTCGCCAAGCTGTTCGACGCTATAAGGGCTAGGTTTGAGACTTCGGCTCGAGAGCTGGATCAGAAGCGCTAAACCCTGCCGTAAGACTGGCGGAGGGGGAGGGATTCGAACCCCCGGTGACCTGACGGCCACAATAGTTTTCAAGACTACCGCATTAAACCGCTCTGCCACCCCTCCGCTAGCAGTATAGCGGCGCTTGGCTAGTCTTCCAGCGTTACGGTGCCGGCGCTGCCGTCGACGGTGATCGTGGCGCCGTCGCGGACCTGCGTTGTTGCCGTTGTCGTGCCGACTACGGCCGGGATGCCGAACTCGCGCGCGACGACGGCGGCGTGCGATAGCGCCCCGCCTGAGTTGGTGACGAGCGCGCCGATGATGCCGAAGAAGGGCGTCCACGGCGGCGTCGTGCTGCGGCAGACGAGGATGTCGCCGGGCTTCAGCCGCTCCGCCGCTTCGTCCAGCGTATCGACGAGGACGGCGCGGCCGCGGTACGTCCCCTGCGACGCCGCGATGCCTCGGATCACGAGCGGCTCCAGCGATGCCTCCGTCGCCTTGCCGAGCACCGGCGGCGCCGCGACGAGAATGCACGCCTCACGGAAGGCGCGACGCTCGCGCAGCTCGTCCCGCGAGGGCGCAACGTTGGCTTCGAGGGCGGCGAGCAGCTCGCGGCGGTTCAGCAGGAACACGTCCTCCGGGTCGCCGATCGCGCCTTTCGTCTGCAGGAGCCGGCCGATGCTGAGCCAGCGCATGCGAGATGCGGCCTGCATGCGCTCGTCCGCGAGGAAGTTGTGGTCCTCGGTCGTCGGCAGGTGCTCCTGCGCGACCTCCAGCAGCGGGAGCAGCGCCGCGACGGTCGCGTCGGTCTCAGCCTGCTTGCGCAGCGTCGCTTCGAGCTCGAGACGGCGGCGGCGCGCCGCTTCGGACGCCTCGCGCGGGCCGTGGCCGTCCGGCTGGGCCGCGAAAGCGCGGACGCTGGCGAGCGGGATCGACGCGTCTTCGCGCCAGGTCGGCATGTCCTGCATCTCCGCGTTCGAGGTGGACCCGAAGCGGTCGAGCGTCTCGCGCAGCAGCGCGTCGAAGCGGCGGCCTGCGGGCGACTCCGGCAGCGGCGAGCCGTCCGTGATCGCGTCCATGACGGCGGCGTCTTCGCGGGCGATGCGGCTGAGGTCCCAGAGCATCGCGGCGCGATCGAGCGAGCAGTTGACGGAGCCCTGGAGCAGCGCCTGGCAGTCGTCGTTGCTCGCTTCGCCGAAGCGCTGGAGGTAAGCGTCGCGGAACTTCTCCGTCGCCACGTTGGACGGCAGCACGCCCTGGCCGTGGACGCCGCCGAAGACGCGCATGTACTCGGCGCCCTGCGCGTTGAGCGTCGCCTCCCAGGTCCCGGGTGCGACCGACGCGGCGTCGAACGCCTCGAACGCGGCGACGACCTTGTCGACCTCGGGCAGCCAGACGTCGCGCCAGCGGCGGGCGTCTTCCCGGGTCTTCAGCTCGACGACGTTGCCGAAGGGGTTACCGGACTGCTGCCCGGGCATGAGACCATCGCGCATGTAGAGGAAGCCGTTGATCCGCAGCGCGCGCGGCACGTCTCCGGAGCCGGGGCCACCCATGGCGCCCCAGGGCGCCTCGCCGCCGAGCAGAGGCGGCAGCGAGGGCGGCCCGTGCTCGTCGAAGAGGATCCAGCGGTACTGCTCCAGCGCCGGGTTCGGCAGCTCAAACTTCACTTCAGGCAAAACACGGTCTCCACTCGAAATCGTCACGGTGTTGACAAAGTATAAGGGCGCAACCGCTCAGGACGAACCGTGGACGCGCGGCAGCACTTCGTCCGCCAACCGCTGCGTCTGCTCGATCATCTCGTCATCGCTCGCGGCGATCGGCCGCAGGACGAACTTCGAGATGCCTTCTGCAGTGAACGTCTCGACCAGCCGGACGATATCGTCGGCGCCGCCGACGGCCATGAACGCCTTCGGGTCGGCGTCTGCGCCGGCGCGCTGGGCGAACGCCTGCGCCGCGCGCTGCACCGGCGCCTCGTCCCAGCTGCCGAAGCGATAGCTGAAGCCGGCGCCGTAGTGGTCGTCGTCGATCGGGCGGCCGAGGGCGGCGGAGCGCTCCCGAATCGCCGCAACGACGGCGCCGAGTTGCGAAGCCGACTGCGCCGCGCCAGCGATCCAGCCGGTGCCGTAGCGCGCGGTGCGCTCGATCGCCGCTTCGCTGCTGCCGCCGATCCAGAGCGGCAGCGGCTGCTGGATCGGCTTCGGGCTGATCGTGACGTTGTGGTAGTTGAAGTGCTTGCCTTCGAACGTCACGTCATCTTCCGACCAGAGGCGCGTCAGCAGCTGCAGCATCTCGTTCGAGCGGCCGCCCCGCCCTTTCGAGTCGAGGCCGAGGGCCTTCCAGGCCGGGTCCGCGTCGTTGCCGACGCCGAACATCGGCAGGAAGCGGCCGTTGCTGACGAAGTCGATCGTCGCGCACTCCTTCGCCAGGATCACCGGGTCGCGCATCGGCAGGACGACGGTGCTCATGCCGAACTTGAGGCGTCGCGTCCGCCCGGCGATCGCGGCGAGCGCCGACAACGGCTCGAGCACCGGCTGCGCCGAGACGATGCGCTCGCTCAGCCAGAGCGAGTCGACGGCGCTGTTCTCGCAGGTGTCTACCCAGCGCCAGAAGGCGGCCGGGCCGGAGAACGGGAAGCCGAGGACGCCGAGGCCGATGCGTACGCTCATCTAGCGCAGGATAACTTACCGTGCGGTGGCGGGCGATGCCTCGTCTCCATTGCGAGCCAGTCATCAGCCTGCCCTGAGCCTGTCGAAGGGGCGAAGCAATCTTTGACGTCCCGTCGTTCGCCACACGTTCCGTCAAAGATTGCCACGGGCTTCGCCCTCGCAATGGGGGGACGGCGGCCGCTTCGAGCACCTGGGTGCGCTATACTCGCATCGCTGCGCACGGGGTGGTCGGAAACGGCCTGAGATTAAACCCGTCGAACCTGACCCGGGTAATACCGGCGGAGGAAGCCGCGTGGTAGGACAATTCAGGCCGCATCGATCGTCCGACGCCACCTTCGCGCCCTCCTTTGGATCGGGAGCAGCAGAGGCTGACCGTGCGCGCTTCCATCCCCACCACTGACCACCCGACCACTGGCAAACGGGCAAACGGGCAGGCCTTTCGGCGCAGAGCCTCGCTTCGTCCTGGCTTTGCTCTTTGCGTCTTGCTTGCTTTCGCGGCGGCGGCGCTCGTCTCGTCTTGTGGCGGCGGCGGTTCTAACGCCGACACCGTCAAAGTGCAACTCGACTGGACGCCGAACACGAACCACATCGGCATCTACATCGCGCTCGCCAAGGGCTGGTACAAGGACGCAGGCCTCAAGGTGGAGGTGCTGCCGTACACGGACGTCAACAACAACCCGGACCAGATCGTCGCCAACGGCAAGGCGGACGTGGGCGTCAGCTTCCCGCCGAACCTGATCTTCTCGCGCGCCGCCGGGCTTGACCTCGTTAGCATCGCCGCGGTGCTGCAGCGCCACATGGCGGAGCTGGCTGTGCTCGACTCGTCGAGTATCCAGCGCCCGCGCGACCTCGACGGCAAGCTCTACGCCGGCTTCGGCCTGCCTTACGAGGCGCCCCAGATCCAGACCGTGATCCGCGCCGACGGCGGCAAGGGCGACTTCGAGACCGCGACGCTCTCGACCGCCGCCTACGAGGCGCTCTACAACAAGCGCGCCGACTTCACCGAGATCTTCACCGCCTGGGAGGGCATCGAGGCGTCGCTGCGTGGGATCAAGCTGCGCACCTTCCGCTACGACCAGTACGGCGTGCCGGACTACCCCGGCGTCGTCCTCGTCGCGCGCGGTGATGCGGTCGCTGGGCGGCAGGCGAAGCTCGTGAAGTTCATCGAGGTGACGCGTCGCGGCTACGAATACGCCGCCGAGCACCCGGACGAAGCCGCGAAGCTGTTCATCGATTACCTGCCGAAGGGCACGTTCCCGGAGGAGGAGATGGTCAAGCTCTCGACCGAGATGCTGGCGCCCGTTTTCGTCGCTTCGGACAGGCACTGGGGCTTCCAGGGCGCGGCGAAGTGGGACGCCTACACTCAGTGGCTGCTCAAGTCCGGCACGGTCACGGACGGCAGCGACCGCGTCCTCCAGACCCTGCCCGGCGGGCCTCTGTTCACCAACGACTTGCTGCCGAAATGAGACGCTGCTGCCGGAATGCCGAGGCTGGAAAGCCTCGGCTACGGGGCTAGGACGCCGGTGGCCGAAGCGCTGCTCGAAGTTAGCGGCGTCGCGAAGACGTTTGCCGGTCGCCGTCCCGTCGAGGCGCTGCGCGACGTCTCGCTGCGCCTCGATGCCGGCGACTTCGTCTCGATCGTCGGGCCGTCCGGCTGCGGCAAGAGCACGCTGTTCAACCTGATCGCCGGCATCGAGGCGCCGTCCGCCGGCACGATCGCGATTCAGGGCGACACAGACGCCGACGCGCGTCGTGGCCGCTGCGGCTACATGTTCCAGAAAGACCTGCTGCTACCCTGGCGCGACGTCCTCGCGAACGCGGCCCTGGGCATCGAGGTCGCGCGTACCTGTTCCGCGTCAGAGGCGCGGGCGCGGGCGCGGGCGCTGCTGCCACGCTTCGGGCTCGAAGGCTTCGAGTCGCATCAACCCTCCGAGCTTTCGGGCGGCATGCGGCAGCGCGTCGCGTTGCTGCGCACGCTGCTCCTGGGCCGGCCGCTGCTGCTCCTCGACGAGCCGTTCGCGTCGCTGGACGCGCTGACGCGCCGCGAGCTTCAGGCGTGGCTGCGCGCCACCTGGCGCTCCGGCAGCGAAGCCGCGCTGCTGGTCACGCACGACGTGCGCGAGGCGATCGCGTTGTCCGACCGCGTCTACGTGATGAGCACCCGTCCCGGCGCGATCGTCGCAGAGGTGGCGGTCGAACGCGGCGCCGCGGGCGACGTCGACCCCCTGGCGGCGGCGCGGGCAGAGACGGCGGTGCTCGAAGCGCTGCATTTCGAGGCGGCGCCGGCGTGAACGGGCGCATCGAGCGCGTGACAGCCTGGACGGCGGCGGTGCTGCCTCCGCTGGCGGTGATCGTTGCTCTGTTCGCGGCGTGGGAGGTTTATGTAGAGCTGTCCGGGATCAGCCCGGTGACGCTGCCGGCGCCATCGCGCATCGCCGAAGCGGCCTGGCGCAACCGCGACATCCTCTGGGACAACTCGCTGGTGACGCTGAAGGAGACGTTCATCGGCCTCGCCGTCAGCATCGCCCTGGGCGTCGCGCTGGCGGTCGCGATCGACCTGTTCGCGCCGGCGCGACGAGCGCTCTACCCGCTGCTCGTCGGCTCCCAGACGATCCCGGTCGTCGTGATCGCGCCGCTGCTCGTGCTCTGGTTCGGCTTCGAGCTGACGCCAAAGGTCGTCGTGATCACGCTATACACCTTCTTCCCGATCACGGTCGCTTTCGCCTCCGGCCTCGCGGCGACCGACCCGGAGGCGCTGATCCTAATGCGCACGCTCGGCGCGAGCCGGCTGCAGACGCTTCGGCTGCTCCAGGTGCCGCAGGCGCTGCCTTATCTATTCACGGGCCTGCGCATCGCCGTCACCTACGCGATGATCGGCGCCGTCATCGCCGAGTGGTCGGGTGCGCGAGAGGGGCTGGGGATCTACGTGCTGCTGATGAAAAACTCGTTCCGGACGGACATGGTCTTCGCCGCCGTGTTCCTGATCGCGGTGCTCTCGCTGGTGCTGTTCTGGCTCGTCGGTTTGGCGCAGCGCCTCGTCGTGCGCTGGAAATAGGCCGGACGCCAAGAATCCGCGCAAGATTCGCGCGGATTCACAGAATGTTTACCCCGGACGGTTATGGCGGGAAGACGGGAGGTATATACTCAAATCGCCCTCTACTGACCAGTAGCAGTGGAGTGGCGCTCCCCGGACGGGGCCACCGAAAGGTGGCCTCCGTCTTTTAATACGACGCCGGTTCTCCGCCGGATTTCGCATCCCGAAGATTTCTTACTGACTCCACCCTGAAGGGTGGAGCATTCCGGAAACCCATGCTCCATCCTTCAGGATGGAGTGCCATCTCAACCAGCAGTGCTTCTTCCCGCCACACCAACCGTTTAGAATCGCTTCACTGTCCCCGCGGACCTGCAGGAGGTACACGATGCCGCGACTCCCAGAAGTGCTCGACCGCGACGCGCTACCCGCCGACAAGCGCCAGATCCACGACTACCTGAAGCAGACGCGCGGCGCCGTGCGCCTGCCGTTCTCCGCCGTGCTCAACAACCCGGAGCTGACCTACCGCGTCGCCCACCTCGGCAGCTACATCCGCTTCGACTCGACGCTGCCCGAGGACGTCCGCGAGCTCGCGATCCTCTCGGCGGCGCGCGAGGTTGACGCCCGCTTCGAGTGGGCCGGCCACGTCCGCCTGGCGAAGGAGCTGGGGATCAGCGACGCGACGATCGACGCGATCGCCGGCCGCAAGGCGCTCGCCTCGTTCAGTAACGACGAAGCGTTGCCGATCGGCGCCGCCCGCGAGCT
>DATDPC010000111.1:0-40644 GCA_035292965.1 Dehalococcoidia bacterium
CGCTTCCATCGCTTTGCGCATGCCCTCGATGGCGGCCATCTTGAACGACATCTCGGACGAGTCGACAGGGTGGTAAGAGCCGTCGACGAGCATGACCTTGACGTCGACGACCGGGTAGCCGGCCACGGGGCCGCTCTCCAGCGCGTCCTTGACGCCCGCCTCTGTCGGCCCGACGTATTCCCTCGGCACCGAACCGCCGACGGTCTTGTTCTCGAACACGAAGCCGCTGCCGCGCGGAAGCGGCTCGACCTCGAGCTCGACGACGCCGTACTGGCCGCGACCGCCGGTCTGGCGGACGAAGCGTCCCTCAACCTTGACGGCGCGCTGCAGCGCCTCGCGGTAGGCAACCTGCGGCCGGCCGACGTTGGCGTTGACGCCGAACTCGCGCATCATCCGGTCGACGATGACTTCGAGGTGAAGCTCGCCCATACCGGAGATCAAGGTCTGGCCCGTCTCCTCGTCGAAGCGCATCTTGAAGGTCGGGTCTTCCTCCGCCAGCTTGTTCAGCGCCTCGCCCATCTTGTCCGAGTCACCCTTCGACTTCGGCTCGATCGCCACGGAGATAACCGGCTCCGGGAACTTGATCGGCTCGAGGACGAGGGGTTTGTTCGGGTCAGACAGCGTGTCGCCGGTGAACGTGTTCTTCAGGCCAATCGCCGCGACGATGTCGCCGGCGTAGACCTCTTCGACTTCTTCCTGCTTGTTCGCGTGCATGCGCATCAGACGGCCGAAGCGCTCCGGGCGCTCTCGCGTCGTGTTCATCACCGGCTTACCGCTCGTCGCCTTGCCGGAGTAGACGCGCATGTAGGCAAGCCGGCCGACGTAAGGGTCGGTGACGATCTTGAAGACGAGGCCGCTCATCGGCGCATCGTCGTCGGCAGCGCGCTCTTCCTTCGCGTCCGTTTTCGGGTTCGTTCCCACCACCGGCGGGACGTCCTCCGGCGACGGCAAGTAGTCGACGACGGCGTCGAGCATGAGACGCACGCCCTTGTTCTTGAGAGCGGAGCCGCAGAGCACCGGCGTGATCGAGCCGTGCAGCGTCGCGCGGCGCAACGCCTTCTTCAGCTCCTGGACGGTGACCTCGTGGCCTTCGACGTAGCTGATCATCAGCTGCTCGTCGATCTCGCCGAGCTTCTCGAGCAGGCGGTCGCGGGCGCGCTCGAAGGCGTCCTGCATCTCGTCCGGGATCGGGTGCTCGGTCGGCGGGTCGTCGCGTTCGCCAGTGAAGACCCAAACCTTCTGCTCGACGAGGTCGATGATGCCCTTGAACTCGGCTTCGGCGCCCCACGGTATCTGAATCGGGATCGGCCGCGCCTCCAGGCGCTCGGCGATCATGTCGACGGTGCGCCAGAAATCGGCGCCGGTGCGGTCCATTTTGTTGACGAAGCAGATCCGCGGCACGTTGTAGCGGTCGGCCTGGCGCCAGACGGTCTCTGACTGCGGCTCGACGCCGGCGACCGCGTCGAAGACGACGACGCCGCCATCGAGCACGCGCAGGCTGCGCTCGACCTCAACCGTGAAGTCGACGTGGCCGGGCGTGTCGATGATATTGATCTGGTGGCCTTGCCACTCGGCAGTCGTCGCGGCGGCGGTGATCGTGATGCCGCGCTCGCGCTCCTGCTCCATCCAGTCCATGACGGCGGTGCCTTCGTGCACCTCGCCGATCTTGTAGGTTCGGCCCGTGTAGTAGAGGACGCGTTCGGTCACGGTCGTCTTGCCGGCATCGATGTGGGCGATGATGCCGATGTTGCGTACGTTTTCGATGGCGATTGGGCGGGGCATATCTCTTACCAGCGGTAGTGGACGAAGGCTCGGTTGGCCTCTGCCATGCGGTGCGTGTCTTCGCGACGCTTTACGGTAGCGCCCTGACCGTTCGCAGCATCCATGAGCTCGCCCGCCAGCTTCTCCGCCATAGAGCGGCCGCGGCGTGCGCGCGCCGAGCGTACGAGCCAGCGCATCGCCAGGGACACGCGGCGCTCAGCCCGGATATCGACCGGCACCTGGTACGTGGCGCCGCCGACGCGCCGGGGCTTCACCTCGACAGCCGGCGTCGCGTTGCGCAGCGCCTGATCGAAGACGTCGATCGCGGGACGGTTCGCCTGCTCCTCGAGCCTGTCGAGGGCGGCGTAGACGGCGCGTTCCGCCGTGCTCTTCTTGCCGTCGATCATGACCTTGTTGATGAACATCTGCAGCGACTTGCTGTGATGCTTGCCGTCCGGCGGGATCTCGCGTTTTTCTGCTTTTCCGCGTCGTGCCATGACTAGGCGCCGGCCTTTCGCGTGCCGTACTTGCTGCGACCGCGCTTGCGGTTGGCGACACCGGACGCGTCCAGCGCGCCACGGACGATGTGGTAGCGCACGCCGGCAAGGTCCTTGACGCGACCGCCGCGGATCAGGACGACGGAGTGCTCCTGCAGGCTGTGGCCCTCGCCCGGGATGTAGGCCGTGACCTCCATGCCGTTCGTCAAACGAACGCGCGCCACCTTGCGCAGCGCCGAGTTCGGCTTACGGGGCGTGACCGTCTTCACCTGGACACAGACGCCGCGCTTCTGCGGCGATCCCTTTGTCCAGACGACGGTGTTGTGCAGTGCGTTTGAGCGCCAGCGCAGCGCCGGCGCCTTCGTCTTGCGAGAAGGAGCCTTTCGCGGGCTGCGCACGAGCTGATTGATCGTTGGCACTAGTCGATTCCCTTACCTATCTATACGAAGAACGCCACGGCTTTGGTCACAATCAGAGGCCGAAAGCCTTATTCCTGAGCCAGCCGGCCTCTCCAAATCGGAGCCTCCTACGGGGTAGGAAGACGGCCTGCCGTGGTCACTTTCAGGTGCTTTCGACCCCGAGACCTGCGGTCTAGGGCGTACCAAACGTAAAGGCTACTAGCGCCGCGTATCTGTGTCAACTCGGCGAGGACGCCAGTGTGGCCTATGCGCAGGCCTCGCGAGGCGCCGGCCAACTACGCAGTTAGCGCCGCCCGTACCGTCTTCTTCCATACAAGAATAGCACCATCCGCGGACGACATGCCGCCTGCGCGCGTCCCTCTTCACAGAGCGGCTAAACTGCCTTCATGGCCAACCGCCTCGCGAACGAGACCAGCCCCTATCTCCTGCAGCACGCAGACAACCCGGTCGATTGGTACGCCTGGGGCGAAGAGGCGTTTGCGGCGGCGCGAGCGGCGAACAAGCCGATCTTGCTCTCGGTCGGCTACTCTGCCTGCCACTGGTGCCATGTCATGGCGCACGAGAGCTTCGAGAACGAGACGATCGCCCGGCAGATGAACGAAT
Organism: Dehalococcoidia bacterium; assembly: GCA_035292965.1. Taxonomy (GTDB): domain Bacteria; phylum Chloroflexota; class Dehalococcoidia; order DSTF01; family WHTK01; genus WHTK01. Next base: position 3,281 of record DATDPC010000111.1, read on the forward strand.
CGTTCATCAACATCAAGGTCGACCGCGAAGAGCGCCCCGACGTCGACGCGATCTACATGCAGGCGGTGCAGGCGCTGACCGGCCGCGGCGGCTGGCCGATGACCGTCTTCCTCAAGCCGGACGGTGTGCCCTTCTTCGGCGGCACCTACTTCCCGCCCGAGGACCGCGGCGGCATGCGCGGCTTCCCCTTCGTCCTCAGCGCCGTCCTCGAGGCCTACCGCGAACGCCCCGGCGATATCGACCGCGCCGGCGAGGCGCTGCTGCTGCAGCTCGACGCGCCGGCACGCGTCCGCCCCGGCGACCGCCTGCTCACGACCGAGGTGCTGGACGCCGCCGCCGAAGCGCTGCTCGCCGCGCACGACCCGATACACGGCGGCTTCGGCGGCGCACCGAAGTTCCCGCAGGCGATGGTCCTCGCCTTCCTGATGCGCCACTACCACCGCACCAACCGCCCCAGCGTCCTCGAAGCCGTGCGCCGCAGCCTCGATTCGATGGCGCGCGGCGGCATGTACGACCAGGTCGGCGGCGGCTTCCACCGCTACTCGACCGACGCCGTCTGGCTCGTCCCCCACTTCGAGAAGATGCTCTACGACAACGCCCTGCTCGCCTCCTGCTACCTCGATGCTTACAAGCTCACCGGCGACGCGTTCTACAAGGGCATCGTCACGCAGACGCTCGATTACGTCCTGCGCGAGATGACCGACCCGGCCGGCGGCTTTTACTCGAGCCAGGACGCAGACTCCGAGGGCGAGGAGGGTCGCTTTTTCGTCTGGACGCCGGCCGAGCTCGAAGCCACCCTCGGCGCCGACGCCGAAGCCGTCGCGCGCTACTACGGCGTCACCCAGGGCGGCAACTTCGAGGGCGCGAACATCCTCAACGTCCCGAAGCCGGAGAACGAACCGCCCGGCCTCGACGCGGCGCGCGCGAAGCTGTACGAGACGCGAGAACGCCGCGTCCATCCGGCCCGCGACGACAAGGTGCTGACGGCCTGGAACGGCCTCATGCTCCGCGCCTTCGCCGAAGCGGCCCTCGCCCTCGACGAGCCGCGCTACCGCGAGGCGGCGATTCGCAACGCAGACTTCCTCCTCGGCGCCATGCGACCCGAGGGCCGCTTGCTGAGGACGTGGAAGGGTGGTACGGCGCACCTGATCGCCTACCTCGAGGACTACGCCTGCCTCGCCGACGGCCTCCTCGCGCTCTACGAAGCAACGTTTGAGGCGCGCTACCTGACTACCGCCGCGCAGCTCGCCGAGGAGATGATCGACCTCTTCTGGGACGACGAGGCGCAGGGCTTCTTCGACACCGGCCGCGACCACGAAGCGCTGATCATCCGCCCGCGCGACTTCTGGGACAACGCCACGCCCTCCGGCAACTCTGTCGCCGCCGACGTGCTGCTGCACCTCGCCGCCCTCCTCGACAAGCCTGACTACGAGACGCGCGCCACGACCTACCTGCGCGCCCTCGCCCCTGTCGTCGAGCAAGCCGCGACCGGCTTCGGCCGCTTCCTCTGCGCCCTCGACTTCCACCTCGACCGCGACCACGAGCTCGCCATCGTCTGGCCATCCGGTTCCCCTCTCCCCGCGGGAGAGGGTCAGGGTGAGGGGAGCGCCGCACCGCTTCTAGACACGGTCCGATCCCGCTACACCCCAAACCTCCTGCTCTTCGGCGGCCCATCGGACGACCCAGCACCGCCGACGCCGCTGCTCGCCGACAAGACGGCCCTCAACGGCAACGCGGCCGCCTACCTCTGCGAACGCCACGTCTGCCAGGCGCCGACCACCGACCCGTCAGAGCTAACCCGCCAGCTGGACGAAGCCGGCGTCTGAGAGCCTCGAAACGTGGCGCCCTTCGACTAGCTCAGGGAGAGGAAATGAAGCGTCTCTCCCATCTCCCTGAGCCTGTCGAAGGGCGTTACGCCACGGCGTCTGATGCGCTTCGTGTGTTAGACACGCGACCACCACGAACGCTCGGAGTAAGATCGAACCATACAGAAAGCGCGCCGCCGGTTGGTCAATCCAAGCACCCCAACGTCAACGGCCAGCCGCGCGAGGACAACAATGCCGGAACAGTACGTTGCCACCGATAAGCGCACCGGCCTCGAGGTCGCCGTCACGGGTTCGTTCCCGGACCATCCTCAGGACCGCATCCGCATCGCCCGCACGACCAACCTCTTCGCCCGCCTCGCCTCGACGATCCTCTCGATGGACAGCGAGTCGGACCGCCGCGACGCCTTCATCGCCGTCGAGACGCAGATGGAGCTCGCCGACGCGCTGATCAAGCGCGACCACGAAGAAGTGCAGCGCCTGCTGCAGGAGACGCTCGCGAAGATGGGCATCTCGCCGGAGCAGATGCGCGAGATCGAAGAGGAGATTCGCCGCCGCATGGGCGGCAGCGAGGGCCCGGGCGAGATCGACGGGCCGCCCGGCGACGAGCCTCAGACCTAGATGGCGCGAACGACCGTCGAGGCGGCCCAGACGGTCGCAGCGCTCGCCGGCGAAGTCATCGACGCGCCGCAACGCAGCTGGGCCCAGACAACCTTCGACGCGTTCCAGTTCCCTGTCTATCGCACGCTCTGGCTCGGCAGCTTCTTCGCCTTCCTCAGCTTCAACATGGCCGGCACGGCGCAGGCCGTCGTCGCCTTCGACCTGACGGGCAGCAACCGCGCCGTCGGCACCGTGATGTTCGGTCAGGGCATCTCGATGCTGCTGCTCAACCCCTTCGGCGGCGCAATCGCGGATCGATTCTCGAAGCGCTGGCTGATCCTCGTCGCTCAGCTCGTGATCGGCGGCGTCATGCTCGCCTTCGCGATCCTGATCACGACAGGCCACATCCGCATCCTCTTCCTCGCGGCCGGCACCTTCATCACCGGGACGATGTTCTCGTTCCTCGGCCCGACGCGTACAGCACTCCTCGGCGATACGGTCTCGCCCAACCGGATCGGCAACGCGATGGCGCTGATGCAGGTCGCGAACAACTTCGGGCGCATCGCCGGGCCGTTTTGCGCAGGGCCGGCGCTGGCGCTGATCGGCTCCGCCGGCACCTACTACCTGATCGCCTCGATCTTCATCCTCGTGCTGATAACGCTCTCGAAGCTGCCGGACCCGCCGCGCGTCACTAGAGCAGGCGCCAGCGTCCTCGAAGACGTGCGCGGCGCAATCCGCTACGTGGTGAGCCGCAAGCGACTGCTTCACGCCGTGCTGAGCTTCCACCTCGTCATGGTGATCGGCTTCTCGAACATCGTCGTCATGCCGGGGTTCGCGAAGGACGTGCTGCACTCCGGCAACACCGGCCTCGGCCTGCTGCTCGGCGTTTCGGCGGCGGGCGGCTTCGTCATGAGCGTGATCGTCGCGTCGCTCGCCGATTCGCGACGGGCGCCGCTGTACCTGACGATCTGCAGCTTCAGCGCCGGCGTGGCGCTCATCGTCGTCGGCTTCGCGCCGACGCTGGCGCTGGCGGCGCTGACGATGATCTTCGTCAGCGGCGGGATCAGCGGCTTCCAGACGCTGAACAACGCCTTCGCCCTGCGCCTGACCGAGATTAGCTACTACGGCCGTGTTGTCGGGCTGATCTTCATGGCCTGGGGGATGATCAACCTGATGAGCCTGCCCGTAGGCTTCTTCGCCGACGCGTACGGCGAGCGAACCGTCCTCACCGGCTCCGGCATCTTGCTCTGCATCACGGTGCTGCTGCTGGCGCTGACCCGCCCGCCGGCTGAAGACGACTTGCCGAACGTGGTTCAGTCGACCGCGTAGGCCGTGCTCGCCGCCGCTTCACGTCGAAACGCGCTCGCGAACTCCCAGAGGCCGAAGAACACCGACGTGTAGAAGAGATCGCCCAGCAGCGTCCCTCTAAAGAACGGTAACCCCGCGACGTAGCTCTCCCAGAGGCCGTTGATCCCGCGGTCGTACGCGCCGGCCGCCCAGACGCCGGCGTTGGTGATCAGGAAGAACTGCAGCGAACAAAACACGGTCGCGACGCCGATCACGCCCGGCGATCGGCGCCCCTTGAGGAACCAACCGGCGAGCGCCGAGAGCGCGAACGAGCCGTAGACGTACGGCAGCGTTGTGTGCCACAGCGCCCACGGCTCGTAGACGTGGTTCAGGTGCAGGCCGCTGTACGGGCTGACGTAGAGCAGCAGGTAGTCGCTGATCAGCAGCGTCACGCCGAGCGCCGCGAACGAGACGCGACGGTTCATGTAAGCGCCGCAGAACAACGCCGACGCCGTCACCGGCGCGAAGTTCGGCAGGTGCGGCAGCAGACGCCCGGCAACGCCAATCGCGACGAGAGCAAGGACGACGAACAGGGTCTCATACTTAGTCATGGCTTACCTCGGCAGCATAGCGAAAATCGGCGGCGCCGCCATCCCCGCGATCAGGCATCGATGGCGGCGCGCCGAGCGCCTCAGAACGAGGAGTACTTGAACGACAGCACATCGCCGTCCTTGACGACGTAGTTGCCCGCGCCGACGTCGGACGACTTGCCGTTGACGCTGAACTCCCAGAAGTGGTTGCCCTCCGCGATAACGCCGAAGAAGCCGGTGATGAAGACGCCGAGGTCGCCGCCGAAGTCCTTCGTCGAGACGTTGGCGGAGCCGAGCGCCTGCTGAATCGCCAGCAGCGCCTTGCCGTCGCTAGCGATCGCGAACGGCGCCTCGACTTTCGCCTTTTGCGTCGGCGCGCCCGTGAAGTCGATGACGACGGTGCCCTTGACCTGCGCCTGCGACGCGATCGTCGCCGTCGCGTTGGGCGATGAGCCGTTGTCGTTGTCGGAGCAGGCGGCGCCGAGCCAGATGATCGGGAGCAGGGCAACGAGCAGGAATAGACGTAGCTTCGAGCTCAAGAAACGGTTCCTCTCTTCTAAAACGGCGCGTCCAGCACAACCTCGCCGACGACACCGACCTGGTAGGCGGAGACGCGACGTTCGAAGAAGTTCGCCAGCTCCTGCACGTCCTGCAGGTCCATGAACGAGAACGGGTTGCGCGCGCCGTAGCGCCGCTCGAGGCCCAGGCGCGCGAGGCGCTGGTCGGCGCAGAACTCAAGGTACTGCCGCATATCGCGCGTCGACAGTCCCGCAACGCCGAGGCCGAGCAGGTCTTCGGCGAACTGCATCTCGCAGTCGACGGCGTCCTCGACCATCTTGTACACGGCGGCCGCCAGGCCGTCGTCGAATAGCGCCGGCTCCTCGCGCCGCACCGTATCGACTACCTCAAACGCGAAGGCCATGTGAGCGCTCTCGTCGCGGAACACCCAGTTCGTGCCGGCGGCGAGGCCGTGCAGCAGCCCGCGCGAGCGCAGGAAGTAGACGTAGGCAAAAGCCCCGAAGAAGAACAGCCCCTCGATGCAGGCAGCGAAGCAGATCAGGTTGAGCAAGAAGCGCCGCCGCTCCTCGATCGTCTCGAGGCGGTCGAGGTCGTCGATCGAGTCAAGCCAGCGCAGGCAGAAGTCGCCCTTGCGCCGAATTGAGGGGATGTTCTCCAGGGCCGCGAAGGCGCGGAAGCGCTCCTCCGGCTCCTGCATGTAGGTATCGAGCAAGGTCAGGTAGAAGTCAACGTGCTGCGCCTCCTCAAACAGCTGGCGTGAGAGGTACATGCGTGCCTCCGGTGCGTTGACGTGCTTGTACAGGTTGAGCACAAGGTTGTTCGAGACGATCGAGTCCCCTGTAGCGAAGAAGGCTACGAGGCGCTGAATCAGGTGACGTTCCGGATCCGTCATCTTGCGCTGCAGGTCGCTCACGTCGGTCGAGAAGTCGACCTCTTCGACCGTCCAGGTGTTCTTGATAGCCGCCTTGTACATCTCGTAGAAGGCCGGGTAGTACATCGGACGCAGCGTCAGGCAGAGGCCGGGATCGAGCAGGTGCTCGGGGCGGGTGACGGACGACGATTGTGTGGTCACTGGCAGGCCTCGCAGGTCTCCGGGTTCTCGAGCGAGCAGGCGATCGCATCCGCATCACTCATCTCGACGACGGCTAACGGCACGGAAGCAACGGCAGGCGGCAATGCGATCACGGGCGCCACAGTCTCGACCGTCGCCTTGGCGATGCGTGTCGCCGGGCGTGAGCGCAGGTAGTAGGTCGTCTTCAGGCCCTTCTTCCAGGCGTAGAAGTACATCGACGAGAGCTGGCCGATGTTCGGGCTCTCGGCGAAGAGGTTGAGCGACTGGCTCTGATCGATGAAAGCGCCGCGGTCCGCCGCCATGTCAATCAGGCCGCTCATCGGCAGCTCCCAGGCTGTGCGGTAGACGGCGCGCAGATCCGCCGGCAGCTCCTCAAAGTCCTGGACGGAGCCCTCGGCGAGCTTGAGGCGGTTGCGCGTCTCCGCCGTCCAGACGCCGAGCGACTTCAGCTCTTCGATCAGGTAGCGGTTGACCTGAAGAAAGTCGCCGGAGAGCGTCTCTCGTTTGAACAGGTTCGATACCTGCGGCTCGATGCACTCGGAGCAGCCGGCGATCGACGCGATCGTCGCCGTCGGCGCGATCGCGACCAGCAGCGAGTTGCGCAGGCCGCTGCGCTCGATCCGCTCTCGCAGCCCGTCCCAGCGCTCGCGATCCGTGGGCACGACGTCCCAGGCGTCGAACTGCAGCTCGCCGCGGGCGGCTCGCGTCTCGGCGAAGGCGGCGTGGACGCCCTTCTCTTCCGCCAAGTCGGCCGAGGCGAAGAGGGCGTGGTAGTAGATCTCCTCCGAGATCTGACGCGACAGCTCGCGGGCCTGGGGCGCGTCGAAAGGCAGGCGCATCTGGAAGAAGACGTCCTGTAGCCCCATCAGCCCGAGGCCGACGGGACGCCAGCGGTTGTTCGAGGCGCGGGCGGTGTCGATCGGGTAGAAGTTGAGGTCGATCACGTTGTCGAGCTGCCGCACGGCGATGCGCACGCTGCGAGCCAGCTTGTCGAAGTCGAAGTGAACCGCGCCGTCCTCATCGAGGAAGGTGTGGCGCGCCAGGTTGATCGAGCCGAGGTTGCAGACCGCGGTCTCGCCCTCGTTCGTCACCTCGATGATCTCGGTGCAGAGGTTGGAGCTGTGGACGACGCTGCCAGGCAGCGCCGTCTGGTTGGCGGCGGCGTTGCACTTGTCCTTGAAGGTCATCCAGCCGTTGCCGGTCTGCGCCAGCGTCCGCATCATCCGGGCGTAGAGGTCGCGGGCGCGCAGCGTCTTCAGCGCCAGGCCGGCCGCTTCTGCCTCCTCGTAGGCCTTGTCGAACGCTTCGCCGTAGAGGTCGGTCAGGTTCGGCGCCACCTTCGGGTCAAACAGCGACCAGTCTCCGTCCACTTCGACGCGGCTCATGAACAGGTCCGGCACCCAGTTCGCGAGGTTGAGGTTGTGCGTCCGCCGCGCCTCGTCGCCGGTGTTGTCGCGCAGCTCGAGGAACTCCTCGAAGTCGCCGTGCCACGGTTCGAGGTAGACGCAGGCCGCGCCCTGGCGCTTGCCTCCCTGGTTCACCGCCGCTACGGACGCGTCCAGCGTCTTCAGCCACGGCACGATGCCGTTCGAGTGGCCGTTCGTCCCCGCGATCAGCGAGCCGCGCGACCGCACGCGGTGAAACGCCACGCCGATGCCGCCGGAGAACTTCGAGAGCATGGCGATGTCTGTATAGCGCTCGTAGATCGCGCGCAGGTCGTCCGCCGGCGAGTCGAGCAGGAAGCAGCTCGAAAGCTGCTCGTGACTCGTGCCGGCGTTGAACAGCGTCGGTGAGCTTGGGATGTATTCGAGGTTCGAGAACAGGTCGTAGAGGCTGAGCACGCCGGCCACCGTCTCGCCGAGGGCACAAGCGATGCGCAGGAAGAACTGCTGCGGCGTCTCGATCACAAGGCGCGTCTCCGGGTGCTTCAGCAGATAACGGTCGTAGAGCGTGCGCAGACCGAAGTACTCAAACTCGCGGTCGCGCTCCGGGACGATCGCGTCGTTGAGCTTCCGCGCGTTCTCGGCGACGAAGCAGGCGACGCGATCGTTGATGATGCCGAGGCGGTGGCCGGTAGTGATCGATTGGGAGAAGGCGTGTATTTCCTGGTTGCGCACCTCCTTGTCGATGTAGGTCGCGAGCAGGCGCGCCGCCAACCGTGAGTAATGCGGCTCCTCGACGATGAGTGCCGCCGCCGTCTGGATCGAGAGGCGGTCGAGCTCGCGTGTCGTGGCGCCGTCGTAGAGGCCGCTGATCGTCTTGGTGGCGATGCGCATCGCATCGACGTCGTCAAGGCCGACGCAGCAGCGGCTGACGGCGCGGACGATCTTGTTGACATCGACCGGCTCGCTGCCGCCGTTGCGCTTCGTGACGCGCATCGTCGTCTGCACGTCGACCTCGTGCGGCGGCTTTTCGGGACTCAGGGGCATAGCAGGCGGGGTTTGGCTGACCATCGCTTCCTTCCTCGTTCAGCGTCGTGGCGTCGAAGAAGGTTGGTCGGAGATCGAAAAGCGACCCGGCAACCGAATTGCCACGCCGCTCGTATCCGCCGGCTGGCCCTCCCTCGAGGCCTCCAGGATCGAGCTGCCGCCGGTTTTCTCTCCGGTGGCAGATGCTGGCAGGTCTTCGGGCTTACAGGCGCTTCTCGCTCAGCGAGGCTCCCTACTCTCCACGACTTCCCGGCCGTCCGACGGTCAGTGTCTTTGTGTGGATTCGTTCCTGTTTACCGCTGCGGGGCAGCCCTGGAATCTCACCGGGTTCCCTTTTCGCCCGATACGCGGGCAACCAGCACGGCACACACTAGACCCAAGATATAGTGCTGTCAAGAGCCTCCGGCGCTATATGTTGTGTCTTCACAATGAAGGCTTCGTCCGGAGCGTCGAGAATTCGCGAGCTTCAGGCGTTCGCGTAGACCCGGAACCCGTAGTCGTTATAACGGTACGTTGGGTCGAGGCTTGATCGCGCGGCGAGGCGGTTGAACTTGATCATGTGGCGCCAGCTGCCGCCGCGGCTCGCCCGCCGGCGGCCCGTCTCCGGGCCGGTCGGTGCGTTCTGCGGCGACGAAGCGTAGTAGTCCGGCGCGTACCAGTCGCTGCACCATTCGTGCAGGTTGTCGACCATGCAGCGCAGGCCGTAGGCGTTGGCGCACTCCGGCCCCGGGACGTGCGGTTGCCCCAGCGAGACGATGGCCCGCAGCTCCGGCCTCGACTGCGGTGCATCGTTGCCCCAGGGCCAGGCGCTGCCTTCGATGCCGCCGCGCGCCGCGTACTCGCGCTCTGCCTCCGTCGGCAACCGGAACGCGACGCCGCTGACGGACGACAGCCACTCACAGTAGGCGACGGCGTCGAACCAGCTGACGCCGGCCACCGGCCGCTCGTCGCCGGCGAAGCGCGGGTCGTCTCGAAACGGCGAAGCCTCGTGCCCCGTCGCGGCGACGAAGGCGTCGTACTCGGCGTTGCTTACCGGACGCACCGCCGCCCGAAACGCGGCGACGCCGACGCGGTGCGCCGGCCGCTCGTCCGCCCTGCCGGCGTCGTCCCCCATGACGAAGGCGCCGCCGGCGAGCGCGACGAGCTCTGGCAGCGTGACGGCGCGCGTGGACGTGAGGCTAGACTCCCGGCGTCTGGATCTTCTCGACCGGCTCCAGGACTTCGTTCTGGCCCGCGAGGTTGATCGCGATGTGGGCCATGCCGGTCAGGTTAGTGGCGCCGTGCCAGTGCTTCTCGCCGAGGCCGAAGACGACGACGTCGCCGGGCGTGACGACGCGCTCGCCGTCCTTCTCGCTCGCGACGATGCCCTTGCCCTCGAGGATGACGAGGCCCTGCTCGAAGCTGTGCGTGTGCCACTTCGTGCGCGCGCCGGGGCTGAACTTGACCACCATCATGCGCATGTTCTCGGTCATCGTGTCGTCGATCAGGCCGGCGCCGTTGACTTCGCCGGTGAAGATCGGCGCGCCTGTGCGCGGCTGGAAGTTGAGGTTATTCGTGTTCGCAAGGTGCATCGCTTCCTCCCTGGGTTCATGGGCGTTCAAACGCAAGCAAGGATAGCAGCAGGCGCATTCGTACACGATGCGGCAGTAGCGACTCTCCGCTGGCTGCTCCGGCTAGGCAGCAGCGCTGCGAGTCTTTTGACCACCGCGCTCGATGAGAGCGTTGGACGGCTCAGAGGCTGGGTGCATTACTTTGCGAGCCGCTTCCGCGCCCGTGACGGGAAGACCGGTCGCATCGAGCAGTCCAACTTGAGCCAGGACGGATGCCTGGTCCCAGTAGATGCGCTCACCGGCGATCTTATCGCCCTCGAACTCGACCACGGCAACAAGGGCGACTTCAACCTTCTTGCCGGTAGGCGGCACGCCGGGCAGGATCCATGGCATTTCTATGTCGTGAGTGAAGCTGTGGATGAGCTCCTCGACGATCCGCTGGGAGCCCACGGTACGTGCGACCGGCAGGGAGACCGTGTCGTCTGGATGACCGGGCAGAAAGAAGCGGCGATAGAAGCTGCGTACGTTGTCGAAGCCAACCCCACCTGTCATCACGGGGACGTGGTTGACGAAGGGATTCGCTGTCATGGTTGGCATAGTGGCATCCACGTCCTTCTCGGCAAACTCGGCGGTGATGTGTCGCTCCCAGGCGGCGACCATAGCTTGCTGCAGGGGCGTGAGCTCAATCTCGTTCATATCGCATCCTCTCAAACACTGCATTGCCGCTGGCCTTGCCGAGTGCGACAACCAGACGGAGTAGGCTTAACTTTGCTCCCTTATGATCTTCGGCTTGGTTGGGCCACGCCGTACCTAAAGGTCGGTTGACGGCCCTCGATCGGCGGCGCTAACATCGTCGCGATTACGTCTGGAGGTGGCGCCGTGCCCCTGTACGAGTACTACTGTCGGCCTTGCGGCACCGAGTTCGAGGTACTACGACCGGTCAGCCAGATGGACCACCCGGCCGTCTGCCCGGAGGGTCACACGACGAACAACCGCGTGCTCTCAATGTTCAGCACGCTGCGCCACTCCAGCTCGGACGTCGCGACGGCGCTGATCGACCAGCCATCCTCATCAAACGACTCGTGCTGCGGCGGCAGCTGCAACTGCTGCTAGGCGGTTGGCACCGCGCGCATAGGGCTCCGCCAGTTATACGTAGCTAGTCTTTCGTCCCGGGTTCTGATCCAGATTTCGCCGCCTTGTTGGCGGCGTTTTCGTTACGCCGCGTAGGTGGGCTCGAAGCGGCTCTGCGATGTGTGGTGGCTGGTCGCGCCGAGGTAGATGCCGGCCGCAATCATGATCAGCGCCGCCTCCGCCGCGCTCAGCACGCCGATGAAGAAGACGATGCTCTCCCAGAAGTCCGGCGGGAACATCTGGATCAGGTGGTCTGTCGCCGGGTTCAGGCGCCAGAAGTCGTTCGAGAAGATCAGCTCGTGGAAGCTCGTCCAGGCGCTGTCGAAGCCGGCGAAGCTAACGCCCGCGGCGACGCCCAGGGTCGCCATCGCGATGCCGCACCCTCCGAGCACGTATCCCGCCAGCTGACGTGTCGTTACCTCCCCCGCCCACAGGACGACGACGGCCATATACGCGATCAGGTAGACGACGCTGAGCTCCTGGACCCGGTTGACGAGCCGGAAGCGGCTCTTCACGTCCTTCATGTGCTGCGTCTCTTGCGGGTTGAACAGGCTGGTCTCTTTGCCGTTCTGGCTGACGCGGATGTTCAGCGTCTGCTCGCCGTTGTTGAAGTAATCGCGGATCTCACCGCCGGCGCGCAGCAGCTCGTTGCGCGAAATGCCCGTCGCGGCGACGCCGCCGAAGTCATCGACCGCGTAGCGATAAACGCGCGGCTCATTCGCGACGAAGCGGATGTTCGTCGTGATCAGCGCAACCGGGATCATCAGGAGAAAGAGGACGGTGGCGAGACCGCGAGCGACGCCCAACTACAAGCCTCCGAGGCCTGAGGCGCCCCGCCACGTCTCGGTGTTAGCTGGTATCGTAGGTTCGCCGCGGGAAGCTGTCAACGTAACGTAACGATCTTAACCCGCATCGACCGCCGATAACGAGGGTGCGCCATGCTCACAGACGTGGAGAGACAGACATACGAAGAGCTGCGGGGCATCGTCGCCCGCCTGCGCGCGCCCGACGGCTGCCCCTGGGACCGGGAGCAGACGCACGCGAGCCTGCGACCTCATCTGCTGCAAGAGGCCTACGAAGCTCTCGCCGTGCTCGATTCCGGCGAAGTCGCTAGGCTGCCGGAGGAGCTCGGCGACGTCTTGTTCCAGATCCTCCTCCACACCCAGCTCGCCGAAGAAGCCGGCGAGTTCACGATGACCGACGTCATCGGCGGCCTCGCGGCCAAGCTGGTGCGGCGCCACCCCCACGTCTTCGGCGACGCGAAGGTCGAGACGTCAGACCAGGTTTGGGAGCAGTGGGACGAGCTCAAGCGCAAAGAGCGCGGCGTTGACACTTCCGCCCTCGCGGGCGTCCCGGCGGCGATGCCGGCGCTCGCCTACGCGAACGAGCTGCTGAGCCGCGCCGAGCGCGCCGGCTTCGCCTGGCCCGACAAACGAGACGTCATCGAGAAGTTGGACGAAGAGCTGGGCGAGCTCGAGAACGCAACCTCGAAGCAAGAGCAGGCCGCCGAGCTCGGCGACATCCTGCTCAACGTCGCCAACTACGCCCGCTACCTCGGCATCGACGCCGAAGAGGCGCTGCGCGAGGCCGGCCACAAGTTCCGCCGCCGCTTCGAGGGCGTCGAGACGCGCGCCCGCGATCGCAACGCCGACATGCGCGCCATGTCCCGCGAGGCGCTGATCGCGCTCTGGAACGAAGCCAAGGCCGCGACCGGCTGACAACGCAGGACGGACGCTCGCGTCGGCTCGGCAGCAGCCGAGTCGAACGGGCTTCAGCGGGGTCTGGGGTGTCCCCAGACTTTTCGAAGCAGCTCCCGGGCTCCGGGGGTGTCCCCCGGCCTTAGAAGCAAGCCCAGGGGCACTGTATGATATACTGCGCCTCGTCCAAACCCCACGCGAAACATTGTTTAGTTGTTAATGAGGAGAATCCAATGGCCGCTCAGAAGGAAAGCGTCGTAACGCCCGATCGGCTGCAGCAGGGCATCAGCTACGAGCAGTGGATGGAGCAGATCGACCGGAACGAAGACAAGTTTGTCGACAACTACGAGGCGACAAAGCCCAACCAGGCTGACGTCGACGCGATCAAGGCGGCGATGGCGAAGGCCGGCGGCGTCACCTGCCTCGCTCTCGGCGAAGCGTGGTGCCCGGACGTGTTCCGCGGCATGCCCGTGATCGCCAAGCTCGCGGAGGCGACAGGTATGGACCTGAAGATCTTCTTCCGCGACCAGAACCTCGACATCATGAACGAGTACCTCAACAAGGGTGAGTTCCAGTCGATCCCGACGCTGGTGTTCTACGACAAGGACATGCACCTGCTCGGCAGCTGGCACGAGCGCGCCCAGAAAGCTAACGAAGAAATCCCGGTGAAGATGTCGCCGATTACGGCGCGGATGCGCAACCAGGACCTCTCAGAGGAGGAGCGAGCCAAGGCGATGGAAGAGTACGCCGCCTTCCAGAAGGGCCCTGTCTGGGCCGGCTGGCGCGACGCGCAGATCAGCGAGATCCGCGACCTCATCGAGAAGAACGTCCACTAGTCCCAACTACGACTCGACGAAAGAGGGCCTGCGGGCCCTCTTTCTATTTGCGCAGCGTCAACGGCCAACGTTTCGCGAGCGCGTAAGCGCCGCCGCCCGCGATTACGAAGAGCGCGACCGCCGCAAAGTAGACGTACGTCGCCGACCAATCGCCGTCGCCGATGCGCGCCGTTGGCGGCGATTCGGCGGCGTCCGCGGCCTGCGCTTCGGTTGCGCCGCCCGCGCCGGAGCCAAGCACCTGCGAGCGCGCCACGCCGGAGCCGGTGATCGCCGTCGGAGCGTTGTTGGCTGCGGATGCTTCGGCTTCGTCACTACCGGACGCCTGGGCAGAGGTTCGTGCCGGTGCATCGGCCGGCGCCGGCGCGAAGGCGAAGTCGTCGAGGTAGAGCGTCACCGTGGCCGCGCTAACGGGGTCGAGCATCGCGCGGAGGCGGGCGCTGCGCGCGCCCTCGGGCGCCTGCACCGCGCCCGTCGTTAGCGCGACGAAGCCGCCGCTCGCGCCTGAAACACTCGATGTCGAATCGACCTGGGCGATGGCGCTGCCGCCGCCATCGCTCGATGCGTACCAGGAGACGCGCAGGTAGGCGCTCTCGACGCCTGCATCGGTGCTTACGTGCCCGGAGAAGACGTAGGCCGCGCCCGCTTCGACGGTGACGACCTGATAGGCCCACTTCGTTGAGGCGGTGGTGCTGACGAACGCGGCAGCGCTCGTACCGCCGTGGTGCGGTTCGGCGACGGAGCGCAGCTCGCCGCCGAACTTCTGCCAGCCCGGCAGCCCGTCCTCGAAGCCGCCGTTGACCAGGCCCGCGCCGGCCTCTGCCGCGGAGGGCTTCGTCGTGCTCGCCGCCTTCGCGGTCGGGCTCGGCGAGGGCGTGGTGGTCGCGGGCTTTGTCGCCGTCGGCGATGGCGTCGCGGTCGCCTGTGGCGTCAGCGTCGCCGTGGGCGTCGGCGTGCTCGCCTGCTCTGCCGGCCCTTCGAGCGTCACATCGTCGATGCAGACGCTGCCGGGACTCTGGGCTGGCAGGCCGAGCGTTAGCCTGACGCGGGCCGAGCCCTGCGGCGGGCCGAGGATGTCAGAAACTGTCGTGGTTATATAAGACCCGGTTCCGGGCGTTGGGTACATCGTCGCAACGCGCAGTTCGTGGCCATCGGCGGCGTACCAGGTCAGCTGGGCATTGAACTTGCCGGAGCCGCTCAACCGCAGGACCGAGACGGTGAGCCGGTAGTCGCCCTCCGGCCGATCACCCTCGAACTGGATGGCGATCTGTCCCGGCGCCCCTCCGGTGGAGGTCAGCTCCATGGCGTGGGCGCCCGAGTGCGCGGCGCAGCCATCGAGGCCGTAGTTCTGGCCGAACCAGCCGGAAGTATTCCCCTCGAAGCCTTCGATGAGGATGTCTTCGGCAGAGACACCCGCGGGCAAGGCGGCGAGCAGGATCAAGAGGACGCCGATCGCAAAGGCGAGCCGAGGGCGAATACTGGCGGCGGCCACAGCCTTCCTCCCGCCTGTGAGGCGATCCGACGTTCAGCGCGGGGAGGTTCGGTTCGCTAGCGGCGGAGTTGGATCTTGCGAACGTAGAGAACTTCGTCGACCGTCATCGTCTTCGGCAGCTCTTCGGACCGGGCGACGGCGCGGTCGCTACCGCCGATCAGGGCGCGACCGGCAGTGCGGGCGGCGGCGCGCGTCATCGAGCCGGCGAAGCGGCGCGTGAGCCACTCGATGCCGGTGCCGACGGCGAGCACGGCAACGCTACCGATCAGCGACGGCGGGATCGAGACCTGTCGCGACGGCGGGGCGGGAGCCGAAACGCTGCTGACGACGGGCAGGTTGACGGTGAGCTGGTGGCCGCACTGGCGGCAGAAGTTGTCCGTCGTTTCGCGGGTTACACCGCAGCGGCCACAGCTCAGGGAGTTCACGGCGCGGATTATACATCGCGTGTGTTACGAGTAATAGCGTCCTTGTTCGTCGCCGCGTGCGACTCATATAATCGAGTCAGTTGAGTCCAGATGCGTCCCTCCACCAGCCTTCGCAACCTCACATAGCGAGTGGACGCACGCCTGCTTCCGTAGTCGCCATCGACGGGCCCGTCGCCTCTGGTAAGACGGCTGTTGGCCTACGCATCGCGCGCGAGCTGGGCTATCGTCTCGTCGATACCGGGATGATGTATCGCGCGCTCACCTGGCTAGCGCTGCAGCGTCGCGTCAGCGTCACGGACGAAGAAGCTCTGACGAAGCTCGCCGACGAGGCCGAGATCGAGCTCGGCCAGCCGACGCAGGATGGCCGCATGCGCATCCGCATCGACAGCTCCGACGTCACGTCTGAGCTGCGATCGCCCGGGGTCGATCGGAACGTCTCTTACGTCTCGATGCTGCCCGGCGTGCGCGAGGCGATGGTGCGGCGCCAGCGCGAGCTCGCCGCCGAAGGCAACCTCGTGATGCTCGGCCGCGACATCGGCAGCGTCGTTCTGCCGGACGCACCGGTGAAGATCTACCTCGACGCGTCGGCGCTGGAGCGCGCGAAGCGGCGGCATCGCGAGATGGAGGAAGGCGGCCTCGAGCGGCCGCTGGCGGACGTGCTGCGCGAGCTAGAGCAGCGCGACCAGATGGACCGCGAGCGCCACGCATCGCCGCTGAAGCCGGCAGAAGACGCCATCGTCATCGATACGGACGACCTGACGCTGGAGGAAGTGACGCAGCGCGTGCTCGCTGCGGCCGGCGCCTGAGGCGACGATGAATCTTGCCGTCTACTGGGGCGCCACCTGGTTCTCCAAGTTCGTTCTGCTCCCTCCCTACTGCAGCATCCGCGTCACGGGGCTCGAGAACGTGCCGCGCGAAGGGGCGATCGTCATCGCCTCCAATCATCTCAACGACGCCGACCCGGGCGTGATCTGCACGCGCTTCCCGCGCCACGTCGTCTACATGGCGAAGGATGAGCTGTTTCGCGTGCCGCTGCTGGGCTGGTTCCTCCGATCGATCGGCTCGTTCCCGGTGCGCCGCAACGAGGCTGACCTGACGGCCCTGCGCAAAGCGAACGAGGCGCTGGCGCAGGGCCTGGCCGTCTGCATCTTCCCGGAAGGGACGCGCTCCGCCGGAGGCGCAGCCCTGCTCGAGGGCTGGCCCGGCGCCGCGTTGATCGCGCTGCGCAACGACACACCCGTCCTGCCGATCGCGATCACGGGCAGCCAGCGCCTCTCGCTGCCGTTGATGTTCCTAAGACCCTACCGACGCGACAAGGTGACGTTGACGATCGGCAAGCCGTTTCATCTGCCGAAGCCGGCGCGCGTAAACGCGGAGTCGGCGAAGGAAGGGACGCGCATCATCATGGAGCACATCGCCGCGCTGTTGCCGGAGTCTTACCGCGGCTATTATGGATACATGGAACCGAGTAACCAGTGATGATGCCGACTTTGCCCGTTTGCCAGTTTGCCAGTTTGCCCGTTCGCGGTGGGGGGGCGTAAGTGCAAATCATTCGCGCTTCCGAGATGGGCTTCTGCTTCGGCGTCCGGCGCGCCGTTGAGATGATGGAAGAGGCCGTGCGCGAGCGCGGATCGATGGTCAGCCTCGGCTCCGTCGTGCACAACCCGCAGGTCGTCGAGCGGCTGCGCAGCGAGGGCCTCGACGTGATCACGGACGTCTCGCGCGCCGGCGACAAGCCGGTTGCGATTTCAGCCCACGGCGTCGGCCCCGATGTGATCGAGAGCCTCGAAGCGTCGGGCGTCGAGATCGTCGATACGACCTGCCCGATCGTGACGCGCTCGCAGCAGTGGGCGAAGCGTCTGTCAGAAGAAGGCTTCGCCGTGATCATCTTCGGCGACCCGAACCACAAAGAGGTCCGCGGCGTCCAGGGCTGGGCCAAGGGCCACATCCTCACCGTCCACCCGGAAGACGCAGTGCCGGGGCTGCCGGACGGCTTCCCCTCCCGCGTCGGCGTGCTCTCTCAGACGACCGAGACGGAGTCGCGCTTCGCCGATTTCGTGAAGCGGCTGCTCGAGGTCAACTTCGACCGCATCTCCGAGCTGCGCGTGCTCAACACGCTCTGCCACGCCACGACGGCGCAGCAGGCGGCGACGATGCACCTCGCCGGCGAGGTCGACCTGATGGTCGTCGTCGGCGGGCGCGAGAGCGCGAACACGCGCCACCTCGCTGTCGTAGCGCGCGAGTGCGGCGTCGAGACGCACCACGTCGAGACGGCGGACGAGATCGAGAAGGCCTGGCTCACCGGCCACGAGAAGGTCGGCGTCACCGCCGGCGCCTCCACACCAGACTTCGTCATCGACGAGGTCGTCGCGCGATTAGAAGCGCTGTCTAACTGACGCGGGCGTAGAACCTCACCCCCTCAATCCCCCTCTCCGCACGCAGAGAGGGGGAAGCTCAAACGCCGCTATCTCATCAAGCACGGAGCAGCGTAGATCCCTCTCCGTGGACGGAGAGGGATGGCGGCAGCCAGGGTGAGGTCGCACGCCCGCCTTGATCATGACGCGCCACCCTGCCGGTGCTACACTGGCGCCGTATTTCAGTACGCGGAGGCGAATCGAACCAGGGCTGTCCCACGCAAGCGCCAGGTCCTTCACCGGCGAGGTGGAGGATGACGAGGCAGAGGCTGTTCGAAATACTCGGCGGGGAGCCTCTCGGCTGCACGGTCGTTACGGACGGACAAAACGGCGGGCGCAAGCCCCCGACAAATCCGCCACCGGTGTGCAACGCCCCGATGTATCGGGGCGCTAACTCCTGACCAGCCCTCCCTTCATTCGCGAACCGCTTTGACCCGCGGCCGGTTCGGCGTGCCTGACGCTGCGCCCGCCGGGTGGAGGCGCCCATGTGCGGCATCGTCGGTTATGTAGGAGATAAGCAAGCCGCGCCGATCGTCCTCGATGGCCTCGCCCGCCTCGAGTACCGCGGCTACGACAGCGCCGGCATCGCCGTGCTTGGCGACGACGGCCTCGTCCTCGAGCGCGACGTCGGGCGCCTCGTGCGCCTGCGCGAGCGCCTTGGCGAGAAGCTGCCGCGGGGCACGACCGCGATCGGCCACACGCGCTGGGCGACGCACGGTAAGGCGACGGTTAGCAACGCCCACCCCCACGTCGATACGGCCGGCGACGTCGTCGTCATCCACAACGGCATCGTCGAGAACTTCCGCGAGCTGCGCGAAGAGCTAACGGCGCAGGGCTGCGTCTTCCAGTCCGAGACGGACACGGAGGTCATCCCCCACCTGATCGCGATGCAGATCGCCCAGGGGCTCGACCTCGAAGCGGCGACGCGGGCGGCGGCGCGACGCCTCGAAGGCGCGGCGGCACTGGTCGTGATGCGACAGCAGGAGCCGGGCGTCCTAATCGCGGTGCGCATCGCCAACGCCGGCGGCGTCGTCATCGGCTTCGGTCAGGGCGAGACGTTCGTGGCGAGCGACCTGCCGGCGCTGCTCGAGCACACGCGCACCGTCGTCTTTCTCGAGGACGGCGACATGGCGCGCGTCACGGCGAGCGGGGCGACGTTCTCGCGCCTCAGCGGCGAACCGATGACGAAGACGCCGCAGACGCTGGACATCGACGCCCAGGTCGTCGGCAAGGGAATCTACGACACGTTCATGGCGAAGGAGATCGCCGAGCAGCCGGAGGCGGTGCTCGACACGTTTCGCGGCGCCGCTCAGTTCGAGCCGCCCGCCGTCATCCTCGACGAGCTGGGGTTGACGGACGCGGACATGCAGTCGCTGCGCCGCGTCATCCTCGTCGGCATGGGGACGAGCTGGCACGGCGCGATGATCGGGCGCACATTCATCGAGCAGTTGGCAGGCCTGCCAGCCGAGTTCGACAACGCCTCCGAGTACCGCTACCGCTCGCCGGTGATCGACGCGTCGACGCTCGTCGTCGCCGTGGCCCAATCGGGCGAGACGGTCGACACGCTGGCAGCGATGCACGAGGCGAAAGCGCGCGGCGCCCGCGTCGTCGCCGTCTGCAACACGCCGGGGTCGGCGGCGACGCGGGTTGGCGATGGCACCGTCTTCTCGCGCTGCGGCCTCGAGATCGGCGTTGCGTCGACGAAGACGCTGCTGGGGTCGATAACGGCGCTGTACCTGCTCGCCTGCAACCTGGGACAGCGCCGCGGCTTCCTCACGGAGGAGCGTCTGGCGGCCGCGCTCGACGACCTGGCGCGCATGCCGCATCTGATCGGCGAGGCGCTGAAGACAGAGCCGGCGATGCTGGCGCTGGCGGAGCGCTACTGCCGCTCGGAGCACTTCCTCTTCCTTGGCCGCGGGTTGCAGTACCCGGTGGCGATGGAAGGGGCGCTAAAGCTGAAGGAAGTCAGCTACATCCACGCCGAGGGCTACGCCGCCGGCGAGATGAAGCACGGCCCGATCGCGCTGATCGACGAGCACATGCCCGTCGTTGCGATC
Organism: Dehalococcoidia bacterium; assembly: GCA_035292965.1. GTDB lineage: Bacteria > Chloroflexota > Dehalococcoidia > DSTF01 > WHTK01 > WHTK01. The sequence goes on from DATDPC010000111.1 coordinate 23,200, forward strand.
GCCGTGCACGATTCGCAGTACGCGAAGATCCTCAACAACATCGAGCAGGTACGCGCCCGCGACGGCATCGTCCTCGCGCTCGCGACCGAGGGCGACACGGTGGTGCCGGATCGCGCTCGGCACACGGTGTTTCTGCCACCGGCGCCGGAGCTGCTGCAGCCGCTGCTGACGATCGTACCGCTGCAGTACCTCGCCTACCACATCGCGCGGCTGCGGGGTTGCGACATCGACCAGCCGCGCAACCTGGCGAAGACGGTGACGGTGGAGTAGCGCGCCGAGTCCGCGTATACGCTCTCGCGATATGCCTGCAACATCGCGGCGAGATCGGCTGATACGCCGCCTTTATCTCCGGAGGCGCAGGCTGTAGCTGACGCGGCCAGGTCTCGTCAGCCCAGGCCCGGGCGGCCGAGAACCTCTCGGTTCTCGCTTCACCAAGCTCCTCCGCCTAGTCGCGCCACCCTGCGGCTGCCCGGGTCCTATATTTAAGCCGGGGGAGCTCCCCCGGGCCCCCTCGCTTCGCGGGGGGCGCTTCCGCTCCGGTCTGTGTTCCGAATCGGCAGCGTCTTTTTCGCGGGATGAAGACGTCGCGGAGCGGACGCGCCGCTCTTTAGCGGGGGTTCCGGGGGTCTCCCCCCCGGCTTTCAAGTCTTTGGCAGCTGTGGCGGACCTGTGCGAAACGTTGGGGAGGAGAACCATGGCCGCACAAGCCGGTCAGGACTGCGAAAAACAGCTAGATGTGGAGCCGGCGGGGCAATGATTGACTCCAATCTGCTGCCTGACCGAACGGCGACACTTCGGCCCGCCACAGCTAGGCGCATCCTATCACATCTAGTCAAGCGTGTAACCGGTTTAGCGAAAAAAGCTTTTCAGCTTTTCAGCCGTCAGCCGTCAGCCTTCAGCCGTCAGCCTTCAGCCTTCAGCGCCCGACCATGTCATTCCGACGAAGGAGGAATCTAGCTGAATACTCAGGCGCGGCACCTGCAAGACGCTGCTGCAGAACCGGCCCGTCCGCGACGTGACCGCTGCGTCCTGATGGCTGATAGCTGACGACTGAAGGCTGATCGCTCCCTCGCCTCGTCCTATACTTCGATCACCGATGCAGATCCTCACCGTCTCCCAGGCAATGACCTACCTCCGGGAGCTGATCGAGACCGACTCTCTCCTCGGCGACGTCTGGGTGTCCGGCGAGGTGTCGGGCCCGCGCACGCAGCCCTCCGGCCACACCTACTTCACGCTGAAGGACGAGGCGGGGCAGCTGCGCAGCGTCCTGTTTCGCTCCGCCATGCTCCGGCAGCGTGGGATGGTCGACTACCTGGCGCAGGGCTCGCAGGTCATCGTCCACGGCCGGCTGACCGTCTACGAGGCGCGCGGCGAGCTCCAGATCGTCGTCGATTTCGTGCAGCCGGAGGGCGTTGGCCTGCACCACGCCCAGTTCGAGCGCCTGCGCGCCCAGCTCGAGGAGGAAGGCCTCTTCGACCCGGCGCGCAAGCGGCCGCTGCCGCGCTTCCCGCGTCGCATCGGCGTCGTCACGTCGCCGGCGGGCGCCGTGTTTCACGACATCTGCAACGTGCTGCGGCGCCGCTGGCCGCTCGCCGAGGTCTATCTCGCGCCGACGCCGGTGCAGGGCCCCGAGGCGCCGCTGGGCGTCTGTGCCGCGATCGACCAGCTCAACGCCCGTGGCGACATCGACGTGATCATCGTGGCGCGCGGCGGCGGCTCCGTCGAAGAGCTGTGGACGTTCAACGAAGAGGCGGTGGCGCGCGGCGTCTTCCGTAGCGTCGTCCCCACCGTCAGCGCCGTCGGCCACGAAACTGACGTGACGCTCTGCGACTACGTCGCCGACCTGCGCGCGCCGACGCCATCGGCCGCAGCCGAGCTCGTCGCGCCGGACATGCAGCAGATCAAAGCCGACGTCGCGGGTTATGTCTCGTGGGCGTTCACGGCGCTGCAGCAGGTCCTCGCCCGCGACCGCGCCGACGTGACGGCGCTCGCGGCCGGCGCCGAGCGCACCGCCGTCAACCTCACGCGCCTGCGCCAGCAGCTCGACGACATCGATCGCCGTGGCCTCGCCGCGTTCATGAGTGCGGACCATCAGCGCCGGGAGCAGATCAGCCGCTGCCGGGTGCAGCTCGCCGCGCTCGACCCCCAGGCGACGCTGAACCGCGGCTACGCCGTCGTGCACAAGGGCGGCAGTGTCGTCAGCAGCATCGCTGGCGTGACGACGGGAGACGAGCTCGTGATCAAGGTCGCGGACGGCGGCTTCGCGACGCGCGTCTCGTCCGGCGGCAAGCGCCGCGTCGCGAAGCCGAAGCGCGCGAACGGCAGCGCGCCGTCAGAGCCGGGCCTGCAGCCGCTTCTGTTTACGTAGGGTCTTAGGCCGCCGAAATCGCCGCCGAGGGTGCGTTCTGCTCGATGTCGTCGAGGAGGACGCGGAACCAGTCGCGTAGGTCGCGCGAGCGGACGACGGCGCGCAGGCGCTTCGCACGCTCGTGGCGCTCCTCGATCGGCATCATCAGCGCCTCATAGAGCGCGTTCGCGGTTCCCTTAACGTCCTTCGGGTCGATGCCGATCGCGGCGCAGCCGAGCTCGGCGTAGGCGCCGGCCGCCTTCGAGAGCACGAGCACGCCGTCGTGCATATTCACCATCGGCGCCTCTTTGGCGACGAGGTTCATGCCATCCGCTAGCGGGTTGACGAGCAGCACGTCGGCCAGCGACATGGCGGCGAGGCCCTGGATCCGGTTGTGCTCGAAGAAGACGCGGATCGGCTTCCAGTGCAGGTTGCCAAAGCGGCGGTTGATCTCGCTGGCGAGCGAGTGCGTCTCGTACTGATAGCGCTGGTAGATCTCGATGTCAGACTTGGACGGCACCAGCTGGGCGATGAAGCTGACCTTGTCGCGCAGCTCCGGGTGTTTCTCGAGCAGCAGCGCGTACGCCTCGAAGCCGCGGACGACGTTCTTCGTCGGGTCGAGGCGGTCGACACGGACGATCGTCTTCTGGCCGCGCTCCGGTCGCAGCAGGTATCGGTAGCGCGAAAACTCAGGCGAAGCGGACGCCTCCTCGAGCTCCTCCGGGTCGACGGAGATGCCGTTCGCCCAGACGCGCGTCGTGTGGCCCTGGAACTCGACCGTGCCGGCCTCGATGTCGGTCACGGCGCCCGGGAGGAACCGCTCGCAGGTGGCGATGAAGTTGTGCGCCGAGCCGGGCGTCTGAAAGACGAGGCTGTCGTTCGCGGCAAGGCCGCCGCAAATCTCCGCCATCGTGTAGTTGCGCAGACGGGCCCACTCCTTCGGCTCCGGCCAGGGGATGTGGATGAAGTGCTGCAGGTAGACCTCGGGGCGCTGCTGTCGTACGAGCCTCGGCACGAGGTAGAAGTGATAATCGTGGATCACGATGGCGCGAAACTCGCCCGTGTCCCACTCGTCGACGATCGCCTTGGCGAACGCCTTGTTCACCGGGATGTAGCCCTCGATGCGGCCGCGACGGCGTCGCTCCAGGGTGAGGTCTTTCGGCCAGGGCATACCGTGCTGGAGGAACCAGAGGACCTCGTTCGCGAAGGTGCCGTAGAACAGCTCGTACTGCTCCGGGTCCGTGAGGACGAAGTGCGCCGATCCGTTGTTCTCCGGCGGCGGCGCGATCTCTTTCGCGGCGATTGCGCGGTCGATGTCGGTGAGCGGGCTCGAGAGCCAGACGGCGGGGTGGAGCTGGGCGGCGACGCGCAGGGCGTTCGAAAGGCCGCCCGTACCGGCTTCGGCGACGATTTCGCCCGCGGCGTCACGGTGAAACTCAAAGGGGCCTCGGTTGCTGACGGTGAGGATCTTGCCGGCGGCGGCACGCTTGCGCCTCGTCATCGCCTGGGTCACGCCGTTCCCTCCTCCAGCTGCGCGGCGAGCGAGGCGAGGATCGCCTCCACGCCTTCGACACCGGCGACGGTTGTGTCCGCCGCCTCGTAGACCATCGCGTCTGTCTCTGCGTCTGTTACGGCGACAGCGAGGCCCGGCAGGCCGTCTTCGCTGCGCCGTCGCGCTATCGCCCTGAACACGGCCGCGTCCGAAAGGTCATCGCCGATGAAGACGACACCGCGTATGCCGTGGTCGCGCAGCAGCCGCGCAACGGCGACGCTCTTGTCCGGCAGGCCGGCCGGCACCAACTCCAGCACCTGCTTGCCCTGTACGACACGCGCCCCCTCCGACTGCGCCAGCGGCGCCACGACCGTCAGAAGACGCTCGCCGACGGTTGCGTCATCGCAGTTGCGGTAGTGGAGCGAGAACGACACGCCCTTTGGTTCTATTTCGACGCAGGGGAAGTCGGCCAGCAAGGGCCGTACGGCCTCTTCCGCGGCGACGGCGTCGAAGCCGCCGGTCTCGTGCTGCGTCTCGTCGTCGATCGCGTACTGACCGACGTAGGTGACGTCGTCAAGGCCGACCATGCGCCTCGCCACGTCGCGCTCCCGTCCGGTGACGATGGCGACGAGGTCGATCTTGCGCGCGAGGCGTCGCAGGCTCTCGCGCGCCGAATCGCTGACGACGGCGTCTTCTGGGCGCGCGACGATGCGGCTGATCGTCCCGTCGATGTCGGTGATCAGGGCAGAGGGACGCTCCGACAGCACGTCCGCGACGAGGCCAACCGTGTTCTCAACGGCGTTCATGTTTTGTCCGGGTAGGAGCATCGCTTGTAAGGATGATCGGCAGATACGCCGCCGCAGGCAACGGACATTGCATTTTCCTTTCAGGGGCTTACGAGGTTAGCTGTCGGGTTAGGGTCTGAAAGTACCCCGGGCCGCCATTGCGACCCCACACCCCGTCCGTTGGTTCCCCCGTTCCCCCTTCTTTCGAAGAAGAGGGATTCGGCCACGTTGCCGTGGAGGCAACGTCTTACTTTACACCGCGCATAGCCCGCTTGATAGGACGCATAGGTTGCATTGATGTTAATAAGCGGATAAAGCGCCTAACGGGCCGCCTTGATATAGTGCCGTCATGCCGACGCTCCAGATCGTCTCCGCGCGACCTTTGTCCGGTAAGACCACCGTCGCCGTCTCGCTGGCGCAGGGCATCGCCGAGCGAGGCGGCCGTGTGCGACTCGTGCGCGCCGGTACAGGAAACGCTGCCAACGAAGACGCCGTGACCTTCCTCGACTGCATGTTTGCGACGTCCCTCGGCGAGCCCGTGACGACGCCCGCGCCCGCTGCCGCCGGCGAGACCGTCATCCTCGAAGTAGACGCCGGCGGCGCCCTCGACGGCCTGCCGGCGATCGTCGTCGTCCGCGGCGCCTCGACCGCGGAGGACGTGACGCTCGCGAAGTCGCTGGGCGAACGCCTCGTCGGCACGATCGCCGTCGCCGTCGCGGCGCGCTCCGTCGAAGATGTCGGCCGCGACCTGACGAACACCGGCATGCACCCGCTCGCCGTGACGACCGAGGACCGCACGCTCGCAGCGCCGAGCGTCGACGAGATTCGCGACGCGCTCGGCGCGCGCGTCCTCTACGCCGGCGAGAATGAGCGTGAGGTCGTCGAAGACGTGCTGATCGCGCCGATCTACGCCGACCCGGCCCAGCCCCACTTCCGCCGCTTCGCCTCGAAGGCGGTGCTGGCGCCGTTCAACAAGACCGACCTTCACCTCGCGGCAATCGAGACGCAGGCTGCCTGCCTCGTGATCACGGGTGGCCGCGACCCCAGCCCCTACGTCATCGACCGCGCCCAGGGCGAGGCGACGACGATCCTGCTGGCGCCGCAGCGCACGGCCGAGACGGTGGCAGCGCTGAGCGAGGTGTGGCTAACGTCGCGCTTCCGCGGCGATCGCAAGACCGCCGCCGCGGCACGCATCCGCGACCAGATCGACTTTCAGAGCCTGACGAAGAAGATCGAAGCCTAGCGCGGTTCAGTTCGCCAGTGCCGGGTGCACGTTATAGGACGTGTATGGCCGAGGTCGGACGAACCCGAGCTTCGTCGCGAGTTTCACAGATGGCTCGTTGTGCGCGTCCCAGCACGGCTCGATTTCGTGTTCGACGCAGAAGTCGATGAACGCTGCCGCAGCAGCTAGAGCAAAGCCGCGACGGCGAAACTCCGGCTGCGTCTGAATATCGATCTCGGCTTTGCCGCCACCGACCGCGAAGGCTGAGCAGCCCGAGACGTAGCGATCACCGTGTTTAACTCCGAAGCCGACGCCGCGCGACAGATAGTCGTCCAGCGAGTCGTAGTTGTAGACCAGAGAAGGCGCCAGGCGCCGATACGCCTCAACGTCGTTCGCTGTGACACGCTTCAACTCATAGCCCTGTTCAAGCTGCATGAAGCGTCGCAGGCTGTCCCGGTCCCATTCGCCGCTCTCGAAGTCGACGCGACGATGCGGCGTCAGGTTGGCTGCGCATTTCGCCCGCAGCGGCGCATGCCAGTCATCCGGAACAACCAGCCAGCCGGTTGCCGGCAGGCTGGCAACGAGGTCAGTGACCGCATCCGGGGTCGGACGCCCGCCAAACAAATGGAAGTCCAGGTGGAGCACGGCATATTGCGGCCTATCGATGTCGTTCGCGAGGGCATGCCCCATGCTGCCGGACAGGACGGCGCTGACCAGGCCATGCAGGCCAGGAGCGTCCTCGAAGAGTGGCGCCAGCACCTGCCTGGCTTCAGCCGGCACTTCGACAAGCATGGAAGAGCGAAGGCTAGCTAGCGGCCGACGGGCGGCTGCGTCGGTTGCTGCGGCCGCGTCGAGGTTGTCGTGCGGCGCGGCGGCGTCAGCGGCGCTGTTGTCTGCGCGCCGGCGGACGGCGGCGCGCTCTGCGCCTGGACGGCCGGTCGCGGCTGGGCGCGCTCCGTGGCGCAGTAGGGGCAGAGCAGCCAACTCGTGCGGACGAGGCGGGCGCAGGCGCGGCAGGGCTCGCGCAGCACCGTGCGGCAGTAGGGGCAGACGTTGAAGTCGTCGTCGATCGGGCGGCGGCAGACCTGGCAGGAGTTCGCCACCATCTGCAGCTCGTGAAGGATTGCCTCGGCCTCGAGGGACTGGTCGTAGGCGTCAGCGAGCGTCGCCTGCGGCCGGATCACGAGATAGACGATCAGCCCGGGGACGTTGAAGACGCCGACGAGGAGTATGGCGAAGAGCTGCGACGACTGGTCGTTGGTGCGATTGCGGATGTCGCGGTAGACCCAGATCAGGGCGCTCAGCCAGAGGACGAGCGCGTAAGCGACGAGCAGCAAGCCGAAGAGCTTGAGGGCCGATTCGAGGCTACCGCCAGGCCAACCGATCAGGATCGAGGTCATAGGTTCCTTTCGGTCAAAAGAGCGCTAACCGCGCAATTGTAGCATGCGGTTACGTCTAGCCAGAGCCGCATTCGTGTTACAAAACGGCTAGAAATACCGAAGGGTTCGAGACTGCCAACTGGTAGAATTCATGCGAACGCATGTACAGCCCCGACGAAGACGCCATCGAAGTCCTCACCGAGAGTCCAATCCTCGAAGGCCTCAACCCCGCCCAGCACGACGCCGTCACCCACGCTGAGGGACCGCTACTGATCCTCGCCGGGCCCGGCTCCGGCAAGACGCGCGTCATCGCCCACCGCATCGCTCATCTGATCAGCGAGGCCGGCGTGCGCCCGGGCGCGATCATGGCGGTGACGTTCACGAACAAGGCGGCGCGGGAGCTTCGCGACCGCGTCGAGGCGCTGCTCGGCAGCATCAGCGGCGGTTTGACGCTCGGGACGTTCCACTCCGTCTGCGCCCGCATCCTCCGCATCGACGGCGAGGCGATCGGCGTCCACCGAACCTTCGCGATCTACGACGACTCCGACCAGATCGCCCTGATGAAGCGCATCGCCGCCGAGTACAACCTGGAGCCACGCCAATACCCGCCGCGGGCGATCCTCTCGGTCATCTCGAAGGCGAAGAGCGAGCTACTTGGCCCGGAGGCGTTCGCGACGAAGGTGAACACCTACTTCGAAGAGATCGTCGCCCGCTGCTACCAGCGCTACCAGGCGATGCTCGCGGAGAACAACGCCCTCGATTTCGACGACATCCTGATGAAGGTCGTCGAGCTGTTCCGCGAGCACGACGACGTCCTCCAGCGCTATCGAGAGCGCTACGAGCACGTCCTCGTCGATGAGTTTCAGGACACGAACGTGGCGCAATACGTGCTCGCGCGCCTGCTGGCTCCGCCGCCCGACTCGAACATCTGCGTCGTCGGTGACCCGGACCAGTCGATCTACTCCTGGCGCAGCGCCGACATCCGCAACATCCTCAACTTCGAGCGCGACTACCCGAAGGCGACGGTCGTGCGCCTGGAACAGAACTACCGCAGCACCCAGACGATCCTCGACGGCGCCCAGAAGATCATCGCCGCGAACAAGCAGCGCAAGCAGAAGGACCTCTGGACGGAGAAAGGCCGCGGCGACCCTATCGTCCTCTACGAGGCCTACAACGAAGAGGAAGAGGCGGCGTTCGTCGCGGCGGAGGCGCGCCGTCTGACGAAGCAGGCCGGGCTGCGTCTCGGCGACGTGGCCGTCATGTACCGCACCAACGCCCAGTCCCGCGCGATCGAGGAGCGCATGGTCGCGGAGCACATACCGTACCGGCTCGTCGGCGGCACGCGCTTCTACGAGCGCCGCGAGATCAAAGACCTGCTCGCCTACCTGCGCCTCGTCCTCAACCCGTTCGATTCGGTCAGCCTCGACCGCGTGCTGAACGTGCCGCCGCGCCGCATCGGCGACCGCACGCAACACGAGCTGCGTTCGTGGGCGTCATCGATGGAGGTGCCGGCGTACACGGCGCTGCAGATGCTCGGCGGCGTCGAGGGCGACGGCGCCTACACCTCGTTCGAGCAGTTCCGCGCCAACGGCGCCCTCGAGAGCCCGTTCTCGGCAGCAGCGAAGACAGCACTGCTTGGCTTCCTCCAGCTGCTGAACGACCTGATCGCCGAGGCGCCGGTGCGCACTGTCTCGCAGCTGCTGACCGTCGTCGTCGAAAAGACGCAGTACCGCGAGTACCTCCTCGACGCCTTCCCCGCCGACGGCGAGGAGCGCTGGGAGAACGTCCAGGAGCTGCGCAACGTCGCCGGCCAGTTCGACGAGCTGGAGCCGGAGCACGCCCTGATGCGCTTCCTCGAAGACGTAGCGCTCATGTCAGACACGGACGAGTACGACGAGCAGATCGACGCGCTGACGCTGATTACACTGCACGCCGCAAAGGGCCTCGAGTTCCCAGTCGTATTCATCACCGGGATGGAAGAGGGGCTCTTGCCCCACATCCGCTCGTATGACGACCCGGACCAGATGGAAGAAGAGCGGCGCCTCGCCTACGTCGGCGTGACCCGCGCGAAGGACCGCCTCTATCTGGTGCGCTCATTCCGGCGCTCGATGATGGGTTCTTCCGGGCACAACCCACCGTCGCGGTTCCTCAAGGACCTGCCGGAGGAGTTGGTGCACCAGGCGCACTCATACAGCGGCCACCGCGAGAGTGACCAGCAGCGACCCCAGATGCGTCCTCGCCAGCCGGCGTGGTCGACGATGTCGAGCTTCGGCACGCCAAACAGCGGCCGCGCCGACCGCCCGGACGACGCGCCGTTGCGCGCCAGCGCCACGTTCAGCGCCGGCGACCACGTGCGCCACGCGAAGTTCGGCGAAGGCGTCGTCGTCATGGCGGCGCTGACCGCCAACGGCGCCGACCAGGAGGTAACGGTGGCGTTCAAGGGCGAAGGCGGCGTGAAGAAGCTGCTCCTCTCGTTCGCGCCCCTGGAGAAGCTGGCGTAACCACCTTGGACAACGTAGGCGAGCCTTTCCAGGCTCGCCGCCAAGGCTGGAGAGCCTCGGTTACGGTCGAAGACGATACGGCTCGTTTGATAGACACCGGGGCGTAGCGTCCTTCGACAAGCTCAGGAAGATGGGAGAGGCGTCTGGTTCTTCTTCCTGAGCTTGTCGAAGGACGCTACGTTGCTTCTGTATAAGACGACCCATCTAAAGGAACGGGTCGTCTTATACTCCGGCTAAGCACCGTGACGCTGCAGCACGAGAAGGAGTAGCGCCATCTTCGACGACACGTCGATCGAGATACCGGGGATCATCGCCTGGGTCCTCGTGGGCCTTGCCGCCGGCTGGCTTGCGAGCCAGATCATGGGCGCGAAAGGCGGCCTGCTGAAGAACACGCTGCTCGGCCTCGTCGGCGCGATTGTCGGCGGCGTCTTGTTCTCGCTGATCGGCCTCGGTGGCGCGTCGAACATCATCGGCAGCATCGTTATCGCCACGGTTGGCGCCGTGATCGTCCTCGCGATCGTTAAGTAGCGCCCCTCAGCTCGAAGCCATGCCTAGACGCGCCGCCATCAGCCTGACAGCCTCGGGATAAGCCTCGCACTCAGCCGCGAAGACACGGTCGGCGAGCGTGTCCGGCGTGTCGTTCGGCAGGACGGGGACGCGCTTCTGCACCAGAACCGGCCCGGTGTCGTAGTCGAGGTCGGCGAGGTGGACGCTGCAGCCCGACTCCGTCTCCCCGGCGGCGATCACGGCCTCGTGGACGCGGTGGCCGTACATGCCTTTGCCGCCGAACCTCGGTAGCAGCGCCGGGTGGATGTTGAGGACGCGGCCCGTGAAGCGCTCCGGGAACAGGTACCGGCGCATGAACCCGGCGAGCAGCACGAGATCGATCTCGTAGCCGTCGAGCACCGACGTTATCGCCTCGCTGAACGCCTCGTCGCTGCCCCAGCCGCGCCGGTCGACGATCTGGCAGGCGATGCCCGCCCGCTTCGCCCGCTCGATGCCGCCGGCAAGCGGGTTCGTCGCGATGACGACCTCGATGCTCGCGTCCAGCTTGCCCGCGGCGATCAGGTCGATGAAGTTTTGCAGCGTCCGTCCGCCACCCGAGAGCAGCACAGCGAGTCGAACCGTCACGGCCGGCTGACCAGCGCGCGCGGTGGCGAGGCGTAGGTGGGCTTGAGGCCGAGACGCCAGCGGATCTTCGCGTAGGTGCTGATCCAGTGCACCATCGGCAGCGAGCGCCGGCCGACGACGCGGCCTCCCTTCAGCGACTCGAGCAGCTCCTGCGGCGTCTCGAAGGCGTCGAGCTCGAGCAGCGCGCCGCCCAGCTCCCAGGGCGAGTGCGAGTCCGTGCCGAGGGTCGTCGGCTTGCCGGTGTCGAGGGCGAGGGCTCTCGCCTTCGCGTCGTGGCGGGCGAGGATGTTGCGGCTGTTGAAGCCTTCGATCGCGTCGACGTCGTGCTTGATCCGCTCGAGGGCATCGGCGGTGATCACGGAGCGGCGGAAGACGTCGAAGGGGTGCGGCACCACGGCGAGGCCGCCCTGCTCGTGGATCGCGCGCACGGTGTCTTCGGGGCTGAGGCCGCGCGGCACCAGCTCCTTGAGAAAGAGGCCGATGACCTCGCCCTCAGCCGTCTTCACCTCTTCGCCGACGATCACCATCAGCTCCGGCGGCGCCAGCTTCTCGATTACGAAGGCGCCCTCGATCTCGTTGTGGTCGGTCACGGCGATGACGTCGACACCCTTGCGCACGCAGATGTCGACCAAGGCGCGGGGGTTGATCACCGAATCGCGGGAGTAGTGGCTGTGGCTGTGGAAGTCGGCGCGGAGCTTAGGCAAGCGGTTCCTCGTCCGCCTCGTCCAGCGGCGCTTCGATTGCATAGGCGTCGCTGGAGACGACGGTCTGCTTGAGCTTGGTTATGCGCAGCTCCGCCTCGTCGAGCAGCTGCTGGCAGCGCCGCGCCAACTCGACGGCGGCCTCGTAGGCCGAGAGCGAGTCGTCGAGGCTGAGGCCGCCCTGCTCGAGCAGCGAGACCTTCGCTTCGAGCTGCGTGTAGAGCTCCTCAAACGGCTGCTTTGACTTAGCGGGCGCCACGTCTTCAGTCTATCGCGCGTGAGGGGGCAGTCGCCACGTGCTTGCTATCATGATTCCGCGTGTTCACCGAGGGCTGGGCGGACGATCTGACGGGGCCTTTCGGCGTGGGGTTTGCCTTCGCCGCCGGCGTCGTCTCGTTTCTCTCGCCCTGCGTGCTGCCGCTGGTGCCCGCTTACGTCGCGCACCTGACCGGCGTCACGACGGCTCCCGAAACGCCAAACGGCCGCCGCGAGACGCTGAGCCACGCGTTCGCCTTCGTCAGCGGCTTCGGCCTCGTCTTCACGGCGATCGGCGCGTCCGCCGGCCTCGTCGGCGGGCTGGTGAACGACGAGATGCCGACGCTGGAGAAGATCGCCGGCGTCTTTCTGATCGTTCTCGGGCTCAACCTGATGGGCGTGATCAAGATCCCGTGGCTGTACCGCACCTATCAGTTCGGACCGACGACGCCGGCGGGAGAGACGCTGGCCTTCGCCGCCGGACCTTCGGGCGGCCGGGTGCAATCGACGCCGCTTAGCTACGCTCGTTCCGCCGGCTTCGGCGCGGCGTTCGCGATCGCCTGGACGCCGTGCATCGGCCCCGTGCTGGGGGCGATCCTGACGCTCGCCGCCGCGTCGTCGACGGTGTACCAGGGCGCTTACCTGCTGCTGGCGTACTCGGCCGGGCTGGCGGTGCCGTTCATGATCGCGGCCTTCGCCGTCGGCAGCGTCACGGGCACGCTGCGGCGCTTTCATCGCTTCTTGCCGGCGCTCGAGGTTTCGATGGGGGCCGTCGTCCTGCTGGTCGGCGTGCTGATCTTCCTCAACGAGTTCACGTCGCTGAATCAGTACTTCAACTTCCTGCCCGAACTCAACTCGGTCTAGCTAGGAGATGTCGAGATGACAAGCATGCGAAGCGTTAACCAGACGATGCACGACCCCGTCTGCCACATGGACATCGAGATCAAGGACGCCGCCGGCCGCAGCGATTACGGCGGCCAGGCCTACTACTTCTGCGGCGAGGGCTGCAAGCGCGACTTCGACGCCGACCCCGCCGCCGTCCTCAAGGCCGAAGCCGCGTACGACCACACGTCCGGCCATTCGATGCGCTAACGCCCCGTTAGGGAAAGACGAAGAGGGCCCCGCAGGGCGGTCACAGCCAACGCAGCGCCGGAATAAGCAGCCCGCGCGGGATGCCGCCACGCCAGTGGCTCAGTGGGACCACCAGACGGAGGCCCAGTACTCCTCAAGCGTGCGCTCGTCGATCTTTGATAGGCCTTGCGCCAGGCGCAGCGCGATCGCCGCCTTCGCCGGCTCGCCGTCCATGTCCCACGAGAGCGACTGCGCCAGGTAGCCGAGCCGCGTCTCCAGCTCCCGCAGCGTTTGCGACGTGCCGCGCTCCTCGACACGCCCGCGGGCGCCGCGCAGCGTCTCCAGCGCGTCGTCCACCACCTTGGCGATGTCGGCCTGCCGCGTCTGCTCGTTCATCGCTTCGATTATAGGACGCCAGCCCGCCTCAACCTTAGTGTCTTCCCACCTACAATACGTTCATGCAGGTCTCTCCCAGCGTCCGCGCCGTCCAGGTGCCCGAGACAAACCCGATGCACCCGATGTTCACGACGATCTACCTCGTCGGGCGCGACCAGGTGCTGACGATCGACACCGGCGACGATGCCGACCGCTACCGCTGGATGCTGCGAGGCTACCTCGCGGCGATGGAGCACGCCGAGGTAGCTCAGAGCGCCGTCACGCACTACCACACCGACCACAGCGCCAACCTGCGCTGGCTCCAGGACGAGCTCGGCGTCGAGGCGCTGGTGCACCGGCCGACGGCGCCGCTGCTCGGCGCGCGCCTGCCGGACCACGGCGTGCGGCTCTTCGACGCCGGCGACGAGCTGTCGCCGGGCTCGGACGTCCGAGTCCAGACGATCGCCACGCCGGGGCACAGCGCCGACTCGGTCTGCTTCTACATCGAGGAGGAGGGCGTGCTGTTCACGGGCGACACGATTCTCGGCGGCTCGACAACGCTGGTGACCGACCTCGCCGCCTACCTCGATTCGCTGAATACGCTGCGGGTGCTGCCGAACCTGCGCGTCATCTGCCCCGGCCACGGCCCGTTAATCGACGAGCCGATCGCGGCGATCGATTCGTACATCGCCCATCGCGAGGAGCGCGAGCGCCAGGTGCTCGCGGCGCTGGCGACGGGCGAGGCGAAGACGTCCTGGCAGATCATGGAAGCGCTCTACGACAACCTCGACCCGCGCCTGCGACGCATGGCCGACGCCAACGTGCGTGCCCACCTCGAGAAGCTGGTCAAAGAAGGCCGCGTCACGCTGCATCCCGGCACGCGCCGCGAAGCGGACGCGGCGGAGAAGGCGCGCGAAGACGCCGAAGAGGCGGCGCGCCAGGGCGTGATCAAGCAGGCAGACCAGTATCGCGAAGAGGCGCGCCGTCGCGCCCTCATGCGCCAGGAGAGCCCGCCTACGGAGCTATGGTCGGAGCCGCCCCGCTACGAGCTTTCGTGATCGCCCGCGGTGGCTAGCACCGGGGTGAGCGGCCGAAGCGGCGACCAGGTCTCTTAGTACTTCGAGACGATGGAGCCGAGCAGCGGGCCGGCCTTGTCGAACTCGTTGACGTTCATCGCCGGGTACACCTCTACGTCGCACTCCAACCCCAGCCACAGCGGCTCGGCGATGCGGACCATCTCATACCCTTCTGCGATATCGACGATGAGGAAGAGCGTGCGCTGGCCATCCGCGACGCTGAAGTAAGCCGCATCCGGCTTGACATCGCCCAGGACCTTCTGAATCAGCTCCTGCATCTTCGGGCCGCTGCGGAGCATGTCGTTGCCGGCGTCGTTTGGGATCGTTGCTTTGACGATGAAGTGCATCTGCTTCCTCCTGCTGAACGTTTCGACAGGCGCAATCTATGCGATCACGATCGTAAGGCCAACATGAACAGCGTTGACAACCACCTGCCACCGGCCCATATTCGCCGCAGCGACAGCACGCTAGCGACAAGGGAGCGAGACGATGACTGCGGCAGTGATTGAAGAGACGCCGGAGTACCCAATCCGGCTCGACATAGCCCGACCACCGACTCAGTCTCGCCTCCTCAACTTCCCTCTATACCTCGGAACGATCATTAGGCTGGTCTTGATCATTCCGAGTCTTCTCGTCGCGTATTACGTTTTGTATGCATCCTTCTTAGCAGCGTATGTCTCCATGTGGGGGATCTTATTCACGGGACGTTATCCGAGAGGGCTTTTCAAACTGGTTGTGGGGAGCCTTCGTTGGTGGACGAACATCAATTCCTACATTGCTAGTCTCTTTGACGAATACCCCCCGATGGATCTAGACCAACGACCTGATGTCCCACTCAACTTTGAAGTGGACTATTCAGCGCGACCAAGCCGGTGGCTCAACTTACCGTTCTTCCCCATCAAGCTCATACTCATCATTCCGCATCTTGTTATTCTTTTCTTCGTTTCAATCGTTGCCGGGATCGTGGGGTTCATAGCCGCGTTCGCGATTTTGTTCACTGGCTCATACCCGGCAGGATTGCATGCATTTGTCGTGGGCTACCAGCGATGGTGTGTCAGAGTTATTGGCTACCTCGTTGCGCTGACCGACAAGTACCCACCCTTCAGCCTCAGCTGAGCTTCGCCGGCGGATGCTAAGCTGATCGCGTGGAGATCCTGCGACAGCGCGGCTTTCGACTCGCGATCGGCGGTTGCGCGCTTTGCATCGTCAGCGTCATCGCCGAGTTCTTGTTTCTACCGAAGGGGCCGGGGATCGCCGGAATGCTTATCGGCGGCACCGGCGTCTGGACCGGCTTCGCCTGGACCCTGGTCGACTACTACCGCTCGCCGCGCAACCGCGCCTAACGAGTCCAGTTAAACGTATCGACGAGGCCGTTCGTCTCGGCGATGAGGTTTTGATACTCGGTCGCCTTGCTGGAGCGCTGACTGAGCGCCATGTTGTAGGGCTCCACCATGCCGTTGTACTTCGTCGTCAGCGTATTCACCTGCGTCACCAGCGGGTCGTAGCGCTCCGTGCGAACCGATAGCGGGATGCCATCCGGAAAGTCCTTCTCGATCTGAGCGATGTCGGCCTTGACCTGGTCGATCTGGGCTTGCAGCGCGTCCAGCTGGCCCCGAAGCTCGGCGATCGTCCGGTCAAGCGTCTCGACCTGGCCCGACAGCGACGTGATCTTGGTGCGGTTAGCGTCGATCTGGGCCTGCAGCGGCGCGCGTGCCGTGTTGAGGCGGGCGTCTTCCTGGGCGTGGAAGGCATCCTGCTCGCCGTTGATCGTCGATTGCTCTGAGTCCCAGGTGCCGGTTACGGCCTTCTCCAGCTCGTCGCAGGTCGGCTTCGGGCCGATCGCCTCCATCTCGCCCTTGAGGCGCTCGGCGCCGGACACGTAGATATCGACGTGGGTCTGCTCGTGCTTGGTGACGCCGTCAACGAAGCGCTTCCAGTTGGTCGCGGTCGGCGCGCTCAGCGAGTTTTGCTCCTCGTGGCGCGGCAGCAGGACGACGAGGTCGATCGTTATCCGCATCGAGGCGACGGAGCAGCTGCTGCGGCTGCTGGTGCGCTGCCACTCGTAGCTCCACTCGACGGAAGTGAGTCCGTTGCCGCGACGGCCCATCGCGTCGGTCGGGCCGTGGTCGCGGATGTACGAGAAGATCGCCTCCGTCGCGTCGCCGTAGACGCTGTAGTAGCGGGTGACGCTGCTCTTTTCGAGGACGACATGGTCGCCGCCGCTGGGGGTGTCGTCGCCGTCGTCAGCCTGGGAGCCGCCGCCACACGCTGAGACAAGGAGAACCAGGAGCCAGAGGCCCGCGACCGGCGAGGTTCGTCGCGTGTAGGACACCGGACTATGTTAAGCGGAGCCGCGGGGGATTGCGACCGTTTCCGCCAGCGTAAGCGCCACCCGCCAGTCCCTGCGCTCACCGATGCCCATCACCTGATACGGGTGCGTCGAGACGTCCGCCTCGATAACGCAGTCGGTAGGGGCGCCATCCTTGAGCACCCTGAGGTAAAGACGGTGGTTGTTGCCCGTCGCCACGTCGTCTTCGAGCTCGACGTCGAGCGTCGTGTCGAGCTCGTTGGCGTGCGGGCGGTCGCGGCGCAGGACGATGACGTGCTCGGGCCGGATGCACAGCGCCGCGGCGTCGCCGGGCTGCAGCGCCTCGTTCGGCCGGGCGCGGGCGCGCAGGTGCGGCGTCTCGATCTCGACGTACGCCTCGGTGCGCGACACAACGGCGCCCTCGAAGACGTTGCGCGCGTCCAGCAACTGAGCGACACGCACCGAGGCGGGCTGCCGGAAGACGTCGTCGCGCGGGCCGTACTGCAGCACGGCGCCCTCGTCGTAGACGGCGATGCGGTCGGCGAGCGAGTACGCCTCCTGCAGGTCGTGGGTGACGAACAGCGCCAGCAGGCCGAGGCGGCGTCGCAGGTTCGCGACCTCGCGGCGCAGGGCGTTGCGGATCGGCGCGTCGAGCGCGTTGAACGGCTCGTCTAGCAGCAGGACTCGCGGCCGGGCTGCCAGCGCCCGTCCCAGGGCCACGCGCTGCTGCTGCCCGCCGGAAATCGAGCCGGGCAATCGCGATTCGAGGCCGCCGAGGCCCAGCAGCGCGACCAGCTCGGCG
>DATDPC010000112.1:0-6298 GCA_035292965.1 Dehalococcoidia bacterium
GACGAGCTTCTCGAACAAATCGGCGGCGCGCCGGGCGATGTCGAGGTGGCCGTTAGTAACGGGGTCGAAGCGGCCGGCGAAGAAGGCTGTGGGCATGTACGGCTCCTAGCGATACATGGTGACGTGAGTATCGCCGTAGCGGCGGCTCGTGAGCTGCGATCTGCCGCCCAGCGTTGCGGGCCATTGCTTACGTTTCGAGTGCTCGACGACGAGCGTACCCTGCGGCGCAAGCAGCCCTCTTTCGATGAGCGAGGCCAGCTCCTCCTCGGCCCGATCATACTCATACGGAGGGTCAGCGACTACCAGCCCGTAAGGCCCTTCCAGCCGCGTGAGCGCATTCGCAACCTTCATCGGAAACAGGCGCGCTTTTGCGGCGAAGCCGGTGCGCGCCAGGTTCTCACGGATTACGGCGCAGGCCTTCGCGTCGGCTTCGACGAAGTCGCAGTGCGCGGCGCCTCGGCTCAGCGCCTCGATGCCGAGCGCGCCGGTGCCACTGTAGAGGTCGAGCACGTTGTCGAGGTCGGCGCCGTTCGCCGTGAGTATCTCGAACATCGATTCGCGGACGCGGTCTGCCGTGGGGCGAACGCCGGAGCGCGGCGGACCCTTCAGCGTCCGGCCGCCGGCCGCGCCGCCGATCACGCGCAGCGGCATCGCTAGGGCTTTCGCGTCGCTGTCGGCGATGGCGAGCCGGCGGGTGGTGTGACGCTGCCGGGCTTCGTCGTCGCCGTCGGCGCCGCAGTCGTCGACGCGCCGGCCGCCTTCACTTCCAGGACGATCTTCTGCATCGCGCGGATCACGCCGTCGCTGACGACGAGCGAGACGTCGTAGGCGCCCGGCTGCGGCGGCGCCTTCCAGACGATGTTGCCCTTCGTCCCCGCCTCGCTGGAGCCGGCCTGGATCTGCCACGTCGGCCGCAAGGCGACGCCGTTGGGCTGCACCAGCGTCACGCTGCCGGATTCGGCGTAGACGCGCAGCGGGTCCCAGATTGACGCCGCCTGGGCGTTCAGCGACACGTCCGTCACGGCGATTCCGCCGAGCCCCATACGCTTCGCAAAGTCGAGCTTGAACGCGATGCTGAGGCTGTTCTCCAGCCACACCGTTCGCGTGCCGCCGCGGCCGGGGTAAGAGAACGAGACGGCGAAGGCGCTGTCGTCCCAGCGCAGGCCGGTCGCGCCATCGTCCTGAAAGATGTTCTTGCCGACGATCACGACCTGCGAGTTCGGCGTGATCGCCGAGGTTGTGCGCACGTCGATCTGGCTCGCGAGGCTCAGGCCTTCGAGCAGTGGCAGGCCGCGCAGGCCGTCCGTGCCCTTCTCGATGCTCTGGCGTTCGACGATCAGCGAGACCTTCTTCAGATCGACCTTGTCTTTGAGGAACGCGACGACTTCTTCCATCTGCTTGTAGTAGGTGGACGGGTCCTGCACTGGTCGCAGCTTCACCGTGTCGGCCGTGCGCGACAGCATCGGCCAGTCGTAGCCCGTCGTGTCCCAGCTGACGCCTGTCTTCGCCGGCGTCGGCAGGACGACGCTCAGCGAGCGGCTCGACTGGTGCAGGCGCTCCGCGAGCACCGTGATGAACGACGAGAAGTCGGCCTTTCGCGCCGCGCCGACGCGCTCGTAGTCGATGTCGACGCCTGCGTTGCCGGGCTGCAGCGCCAGCTGGACGAGCGCGTTGATGTGCGTTTCGCGCAGCGCCGGCGAGGCGAGGATCGCGTTGACGGCGTCCGCTTCGGCGCCATCGACGGCGCGCACGGAGGGCAGGACGTTGCCTTTGCCATCCGGCAGCGCCGTCGCAGTGCCGGCGATCGATCCGTCGGCGTTCGGCTTGAAGTCGACCGGGTTGATCGTCGCCAGGATGTCGAGCGCCGCCGGGTCGGGCTGGCTGCCGGCGGCAAGGTAACCGCTCAGCGCCACCGCCGTATCCGTGCGCCGCAGCACGGCGACGTTATCCGGCATCGTGTCGACCTGCGCCGTGACGGCGGTGCCGTTCTGCACCAATGTCGCGTTGGTGACGCGCTCCCACTTGCCGCCCTTCTGCGTGTACAAGGCAAGGTTGCGGCCGTCGCTCTGGGGGGAGATCAGGGGCAGCGTCAGCGTGTACGGCCCGGAGGTACCCTTCGGCTGCTCGAGGTCGTAGGCGCGGCTCAGCGCCTCGAAGCCTTCCGGCGCTTTCGGCGCCTTCGCGCCGCTGGTGCTGCGGTTCGTCGTTATCCCGCCGCTGCTATCGCCGCCACCGCCGCTGCTCAGCAGCGAGATCGGCGGCAGCACGAGCACGAGCAGCAACAAGCCCAGCAGCCCGAGACCGATGAACACGTATCGCGTGTTCTGGTCCGCCGGGCCGCCTGGCCCCGTTGGCTCCAGCAGCCGATCGAACGGTCCCTGCTCTTCGTTCATCGCGGCGACACTTCCACGGTCACGTCCATCGTCTGGCCGTTGCGCGAAATCTGCACCGGGACCCGGTCGTTGACGCCGACGTTGGCGAGCGCGTTGAGGAACAGCGAGGTGGGGCTTAGGTCCGTCTTGCCCATCCTTAGAATTATGTCACCTATACGGATGCCCGCGCGAGCCGCCGGGCTGTCCGTGAACACGCGCTGCACCAGCGCACCGTGGTCGATCGGCGTCCTCAGCTGCGCTGCCACCGTTGCGTCGATGTCGATGTGTTCGATGCCGAAGTAGGGTCTCGGGTAGACGCCGCGGCTGATGATCGAATCGACGATCGGCTTCAGCACGCGGCTCGAGAGCGCGAACGAGATGTTGACGAGGCCGTCGTCGCCGCCGACGTCACGGAAGGTGACGAGGCCGACGACCTCGCCGTTGAGGTTAATCAGCGGCCCGCCGCTGTTGCCGAGGTTGATCGCCGCGTCTGTCTGGATCAGGTCCTCCGCGAAGATACCGTTGATCTTCTTGCGCCGCTCGACGCCGCTGACGACGCCGGCCGAAACCGTGTTCTGGTAATCGAAGTCAGGGCTGCCAATCGCGAGGACGGTCTCGCCCGGCGCCAGCTGTTCCGACTTGCCGAAGCTTGCCGCCTTCAGCCCTCCCGGGTTAACGCGCAGCACGGCGACGTCTGTGTAGGGGAAGTCGTCTGACACCAGCGTGGCGGGCCGTCTCTCACCGTTGCTCAGAACAACCGTGAGCTTACCGTGGCCGTGAATAACGTGCTCGTTCGTGATGATGAAGCCGCGTTCGTCGACGATCACGCCGGCGCCGGTGCCGATCGCGTTGCCGAGGTCATCGACGACGATGACGACGCTGGGCAAGACGCGCGCTGTCGCCTGCGCCGCCGCATCCTGGGCTGCAGCGCCCGTAAGTGGCTTCTCGTTCGCGACGGGCGACGTCGTCCCGTCGCCGTCGCCCGGATTGACGATCAGCGCCCCGGCGACACCGGCAATCGCCCCTACGATAAGTGCGAGGACGACGATTGTGACCAGCCAGGCCGTCGGCGGCAGATCGGGGCGGGGGAAGCGCTCTGCGTCGTTCATAGACGACCGGGTTTATCGATCATAGGGCTTAGCAATTGACGTTGCATTTTAGCATGGCGCGGCGCCTTGTTTGTCAAAGGATCGGGCCTCCGCGTTCGCGTCTGCGCACCGATGATGTCTTGCGCGGTTTAGCTCGTTCTTCCTATCGTCAAGGAGTTTCATTGACTCACGTCTGCTGGATTTCTAAAATGACCCTGACTTGAGGGCCGGGTCTCGCACCCGAGCCTGTGCGTTTTACGGAGGCAAATTGGCAACGGATTTACGCGATTACGAAATGGTAGTCGTCCTCAGCCCCGATATCGGTGACGATGTCATCGCGGGCAGCCTGGAGCGACTGCAGCAGAGCGTCACCAGCCGCGGCGGCGAAGTGATAGACGTTAACCACTGGGGACGGCGCCGCCTGGCCTATCCGATCAAGCGCCACATGGAAGGCAACTACGTCGTCAGTCAGATCAAGTTCGACCCGACCCAGGTACCGGACCTCGAAAGTAGCCTCCGCATCTCGGAGGACGTTATCCGCCACCTGATCGTCAGAGCAGGCGAGTAGACAGCACCGCCCAAAGCACAAGGGGCGCCCGGACGGGGCTGTGTGGGAGGGGACAAAGGCGATGCCGGACGGCCTCAACAAAGTCATGCTCATCGGCAATCTGGGTACGGACCCAGAGATGCGCTACACGGCCAACGGCAGCGCCGTTACGACGTTTCGACTCGCCGTGAGCCGGAGCTTCGGCGGCGGCAGCGACGGCGGTGAGCGCCGCGAAGAGACCGAGTGGTTCACGGTCGTCACGTGGAACAAGCTGGCGGAGCTTCTCGGCCAGCACCTGCAGAAGGGCCGCAAGGTCTTCATCGAAGGCAGGCTGGCGACGCGCAGCTGGGATGGTCCGGACGGCCAGAAGCGCTATCGTACAGAGGTCGTCGCGAACCAGGTCTTGTTCCTCGACAGGCCTCAGGGCGGTACCTTCCCAGAGGCGCCGGCTGGCGACATCGATCCGAACGATCTACCATTTGACGACCAGCCTAGTAATCAGAAACAGCAGGAGACAGAGTGAGCGAGGCAAACGAAGAGACCAGCAACCAGCCACCCGCCTTCGAAAGCACGGGCGGCGGAAGGCCGGCGCCCGGCGGGGAGCGTCCTCGGCGCCGTCCCGGCGGTGGTGGCGGTCGCTTTGGCAGGCGCCGCGTTTGCGCATTCTGCGTCGACAAGGTTGA
Source organism: Dehalococcoidia bacterium (assembly GCA_035292965.1). Lineage (GTDB taxonomy): Bacteria > Chloroflexota > Dehalococcoidia > DSTF01 > WHTK01 > WHTK01. The sequence goes on from DATDPC010000112.1 coordinate 4,691, forward strand.
GACGATCGATTACAAGGACCCGTCGCGGCTCCGTCGCTACCTCTCAGACCGGGCGAAGATAGAGCCGCGGCGCAAGACCGGCACCTGCGCCCGGCACCAGCGCATGCTCACCACGGCGCTGAAGCGCGCGCGCCACATCGCCCTTCTACCATTCACGGCGGAGCACATTCACGCCTCAGGCGCCTTCCCCACCCGCGCTTGATCGGCGCCCGCGCCGAAAGCGACAATTGACCGATGATGCTTCCGCGTAGCCCGGGCTTCCCGCAATGAGTCGCCGTGGCCGCAGCACCAGCGCGCTGCCCTTCTCCCTCTCGTCCTGGAGCGAGATGGACTCGGAGCGCCGTAACTCGATCCTCCTCGTCGGCGGCATCACGATCGTCATCCTTCTCGCGATCGGCCTCATCGGCTTCGGCTACTACACGGACCGCGTCAAGCCAAAGCACGAGACGGTGCTCACCGTCGGTCACCGCAGCTTCGACTACGCGTATCTGGAGCGTCGCGTCAAAACCAACTTCCGCATCGGCATCGTCGACCCTCAGAACCTGCAGCAGGACATCCTCAGAACGCTGGGCCAGATCCAGGAAGAAGAGGTCACGCGCCAGACGGCGAAGGCCAACGGCTACACGGCCACCGACGCTGAGATCGAAGCAGAGATGCCGAGCCAGATCCCCGGTCAGCACCCAAAGGAGCCGACGCCGGAAGAGCTTCGCGAGCTGGTTCGCGGCTACCTTCTGAGCACTGGCTACTCCCTCGACGAGTTTCGCGAAATCATTACCGCCAAGGTGCTCAAATCGAAGATGCACGACGACATCGAGGCCGCGGTCCCGTCACAGCTGCCGCACGCCAGCATGAGGATCATCGTCAACACAACCGAAGGCAACGCCCTCAACGCGAAGCAGCAGTTTCAGCAGCGGCTTCTCACGGAACCGGAGCCCGACATCGCCTTCGCCCTGGTCGCCGCCGTCGTCTCGGAAGACGCCTCGAAGGCGGAAGGTGGCGAGAAGAACTGGGTCGTCAAGGGTTCCCTGCCTGCGAAGGTAGACGAAGTAGCGTTCACGAAGACAGGCGCCAGCGACATCATCGAGACGCCGGAGGGCTACTACCTGCTCTTCGTCCGCGAGATCCAGACTCAAACCGTGACAGCCGACGACAAGAAGGCGATCGTCGACCGCACAATCCAGGACAAGCAGACGGCGGCAATGGACCCGCTCGGCGGGACGAAGGTCGGCCTCACTTCGGACCACATTTCGCGCATCACGCGCGCACTGGCCGCCCTCAGTGCCTAAAGACGGCCCCGTCCGGCTCGCCCTCCTCGGCGCAGGCGTCGTCGGCGGCGGTGTCGCGCGCATTCTCGCCGAGAAGCACGATGCCTACGCGCGCCAGCTCGGCCGGCCACTCGAGCTCGCCGGCGCCGTCGTGCGGGACGCATCGAAGCCGCGCCCCAACATCGACGCCTCCCTGATCGCGACCGACGCGACCCGCCTGATCGACGACCCGGACGTCGACATCGTCGTCGAGGTGATCGGCGGCGAGCAGCCGGCGCTCGACCTGATCAGCCGCGCCCTCAGCGCCGGTAAATACGTTGTCACGGCGAACAAGGAGGGAATG
>DATDPC010000113.1:0-2419 GCA_035292965.1 Dehalococcoidia bacterium
GGCCTCTGGACACGGAACCGAGAGGGGGAGCTACGGGCTCCGCAGGTCTAGGAACCGCAGGTTCGATCCGGCCCGTTGAGTCTCGTCCATCGCGATGCGAAGCTGTTGTTCCGTCTCAGGCGTCTCGGCGACGAATACCTCAAAGGGCCGAACCTGCGGGCCGTAGCCCGCCGTGAGGCCCTCGCTGTCGATAATCAGCCCTGCTTGCTCCTGTAAGCCGACGATGTAGATCGTAGCCGGCTGGGCCGAGTGGAGCGTCGACACGGCCGGCGCCGTCGCGCGGCTGGACGAGCCGCTGAAGGGCCGATGGCCCGCGAGGACTACGAGTACAACCGCACGCGCTAGCCGGCGCGGGCGGTTAAGGCTCGTCCAGCACGACGATCCGGAAGCTGGCGACCGGCGGCGCGATGCCCAGGTTCGCGAGGCCCGTCCTCGCCTCCTGCAGCGTTTGCTCCCAGCGCCGCGCGTCCTCCACGGAGCCGACGATGTAGTAGTCGGGGTGGGAGGTCAGCAAGACCTGGGCAGCCGGCGGCGCAGCCGCCGTCGCGGCGGTGCCGACGCTCTCGTTTCTCAAGAGCACGCCAGCGACGAGCGCCGCCGCCACGCCCAGTACGAGGACGAGGCCGGATAGCGTCCGGATGATCTCCCAGACGCCAGGAACAGGGGCGTAGCGCGCTTCTTCGAATGTGGTGCTCATCTTCGTCGCGCACAGCATCGCGCCCCGGGCAGACGCTGCCATCGACAAAACGGAGAGTCTTTGGACGGAGAACGCGCCTCTAGAGGCGCTACTTCGCCGTCGCGGTAGAAAGAAGTTGCTATCGCGCCTAGACGAGATAGTTCCGGTGGGCGTACGACGCCGCCTCCGTCCGGTTGGCGGCGCCGGTCTTGGCGAAGATGCTGCCGACGTGCTTTGCGACGGTGCTGGCGCTGATCACCAGCTCGTCCGCGATCTGCTGATTGCTCCTGCCGGCGGCTACGAGGCGCAGCACCTCCACCTCGCGCGCCGAGAGGCCATCGGGAGGCGAATCGCCGACCGGCCGTGGGGCCGTCGGTGCCGGCAGCTCGGCCATGAAGCTCTCGATCGCGGCGATGCCCTGATCGGCGTCCCCGTAAAGCCGCTTCCCGCCGATGAGAACAAACTGGGCGTTCGGGATGCTCGCCGCGAGCTTCGCTGCGCGCTGGGGCGGGATCATAACGAACTCGCGCGAACTGATCACGATGGTCGGCGTCCGCAGCGACGACAGGATCCCCTGTACGTTAGAAGGGACGATCACCCGCTGGCTTACTTCCATCTCCTCTCGGGTCGTGGATTCTTTCAGTGCTTGGACGCCTGCCGTGACCTCTAGCGCCAGGTCCTGCGCGATCGTCTCGATGAAGTAGTCCCAGTTCTCGCGCGAGAGGTCGCGGAAAAAGCTTGGCGCCCAGTCGACCATCGAAGGGGTCACCATGTTGAGGACGAGCGCCGCGACACGCTGTGGGTTCTCCACGGCATAGCGGATGGCAAGATGCCCGGCGTAGGCGGCGCCCATGAGTACGACGGGACCGGGCGCGGCTGCATGAACTACAGACTCTAGATCGAGCTGCCAGTGCGCCATCGAGTGGCTTGAATCGAGGCCGCGGCTGGAGAGGCCTTGGCCGCGGCCGTCGTAGACGATGAGGCGGAACCGGCGTGCTAAGCCTTCGTACCAGGCGGGGAAGTAACGCCAGACGTACTGAACGTGGTTAAACAGGGGCGGCACGACGACGAACGGTCTTCCTTCGCCGCAAACCGCATAGGCAATGTTCTTGCCATCGCTCGTCGTGACGTACTGAACGGAAGGCGCGTCCATCGCAGGCGCGATTATAGCGCAGACGCGAAGAGGCCGGACTCTTCGTCCGGCCTCTGGTTGCTTGTGCCGGCTGCTCTTGAGGTCGAAGGACTAATAAGAAAGGGTGTGGGGGACACCCCCACACCCCCGGCAGGCTTCCTGCACTTTACGCCGTTGCGCCCTTGAGGCGCTCGATGCCCTCGAAGTCCTCCGGCGCGATCTCCTGGCCGCTGCTCGTCACCATGAGCGGCCGGCGGCGCGAGTGGATCGTGTCGCCGTTGACGATGCACTTCTGCACGTCGCTGCGCGACGGCACCTCGTACATGACGTCGAGCAGCGTGTCCTCGAGCACGGTGCGCAGGCCGCGGGCGCCCGTCTTGTGGCGGATCGCCTCGTCGGCGATGGCCTCCAGCGCGTCTTGCGTGAAGACGAGCTCGACGCCGTCGAGGGCGAAGAAGCGCTGGAACTGGCGCAGCACGGCGTTTTTCGGCTCCGTCAGGATGCGGATCAAGAGATCCTTGCTCAGCGACTCCAGCCCGACGACCAGCGGCAGCCGGCCGACGAACTCCGGTATCAGCCCGTAGGACAGCAGGTCGTCGTGCGTGACGTGC
>DATDPC010000114.1:0-14749 GCA_035292965.1 Dehalococcoidia bacterium
GGAGCAAGGCATGCGCGTCACTGCGCTGGACCTGAGCCAGCAGTACATCGACGCGGCGGCGGCCGAGGCGGCGCGGCGCGGCCTCGAGCTCGAGACGGTGCGCGCCGACATGCGCGAGCTGGCGTACGACGGCCGCTTTGACGCCGTGATCAACATGTTCAGCTCCTTCGGCTACCTCGAGAACGAGGGCGAGGACGCGAAGGTGCTGCACGGCGTCGCGCGGGCGCTGCGTCCCGGCGGCCGCGCCCTCTTCGACCTGCTGAACCGCGACTGGGTGGTGCGTAACCAGCTGCCGCTGGACGAGTACTTCGGCAACGGCGGCATGAAGTACGAGGAGCACCGCCACCTCGACCTCGCGACGAGCCGCAACCACATCACTTTCGTCGCCATCGCACCGGACGGGGAGCGCCGGGAGATCGTCGGCCACCACATCCGCCTCTACACCCTGCGAGAGGTCATAGGCATGCTTGAGGCCGCAGGCCTCAGCTACGAGCGCGTCTACGGTGGCTTCGACGGCGAGGACTACGGCCTCGGAACGCGGCGGATGATCGTCGTGACGTCGAAGCTCTAGTTAGACACGAAACGTGAATCGCCAACCTGGGGCGTAGCGCCCTTCGACAAGCTCAGGGAGAGGTAAGTGGCGCCTCGATCTTCTTCCTGAGCCTGTCGAAGGACGCTACGTTTCGAGTGTTCTCTAGCGACCCGAGCGTACGAGGACGACGCCTGCCATCAGGGCAACGACACCGGCCATTCGCACGAAGCTCAGGCGCTGCTCGGCGTTGCCGAAGGCGCCGAAATGGTCGAGCACCACCGAACCAAGCAGCGTCCCCGCCGTAACCGACGACACGAACAGAGCGATGCCGATTCGCTGGCCGAGGAAGCTCGCGGCGATGACGTAGGCGAAGCCGGCAAGTCCGGCAAGTCCGTAGTACCAGTGGATGCCGCGCATCGAAATCAACAGCGCGACGAGCCCCGCGCCGCACAGCGCCAGCATCATCAGAGCGTTGTTGAACGGCGCCGGCACATTCGGCGGGTCGCCCTTGAGGATGCGGTAGTTGAACGCCAGGGTCGCGCCGATGACGCTCGCCAGCATCGAGATCCAGGTCGCCTCCAGCGGCCCGCGGGGCGAACGCCCGAGCGCCGCGAGCATCGAGATCTGAAACGCCGAGGTCACACCGACGAAGAGCGCCGCGAGGATGTAGAGGGCCTGAGTCATCCTGCAGGCAGAGTAGGCGGTGAGGCTGACTGCGGCAACAATTGTGCCGATTCGGTGGTTCGGTCTTCGTGATCGCCGGAGCGCCTCAGGCTTCCTCGTGAGATTGCTTCGCCTCGCTGCGCGATGGCTCGCAAAGACGCGTTTTCTCGAGTCGAACCGTGGTGCGCCGAAGCGGCAGCCCTCTGCTCCACGCAGTGGTATCATCCGAAGGCCCCCGCTTTTCCCACACGACAGGCATCGAGAGGAGACACAGCATGCGCATCGCGCGTTACGAGTCCGGCGGCAAGATCAGCTACGGCATCGTCGAAGGCGACTCGGTTACGCCTATCGAGGGCGACCTCTTCGGCTCGAAGCGGCCGAACGGGCCCGCGGCGCCGCTGAGCAGCGTGAGGCTGCTGGCGCCGGTGGTGCCGCGCATGATCCTGGCGACGGCGCTCAATTACCCCAGCCACCTCGGCAACTTCACCGCCTCGCCGCGCCCGGAGCTCTTCGTCAAAGGCCTCAACACGCTGAGCAACCCCGGCGACGACGTCATCGTCCCGGCCGATAGCGGCCGCGTCGACTACGAAGGCGAGATGGTTGCCGTCATCGGCAAGCGCGCCCAGAAGGTCTCGGTCGCCGAGGCGCTCGACTACGTCTTCGGCTACACCTGCGGCAACGACGTCAGCTGCCGCCCCTGGCAGCGCGCCGACATGCAGTGGTTCCGCGGCAAGTCCTGCGACGGCCACGGCCCGATCGGCCCCTGGATCGCCACGGCGGACGAGTTCGACCCGACGAACATGGAGCTGCGCACGATCCTCAACGGCAAAGAGGTGCAGCACTGCAACACGGGCGAGATGATCAACAGCCTGGCCGAGATCATCAGCTTCGCGAGCCAGACCTGCGTCCTGGAGCCTGGCGACATCATCTTTAGCGGCACGTCCGGCCAGCCGCTGCAGATCAACCCGGGTGACGTCGTCGACGTCACGATCGACGGCCTCGGCACACTAAGCAACCCGATCGTCGCCGACCCGCTGCCTTCGACATGGCAGGACCTGCGGCAGGACACGCGCCAGCTGGCCGGCTCGCGCTAAGACCGTTCGTCAATTCATGAGAGAGGCCGCCCGTCCAGGCGGCCTCTTCGTATGCGTCATGTGTCCGACGAGGTGCCGGTGCTCGCATGTGGCGTAGCGTCCTTCGACAAGCTCAGGAAGAGGTAAGAGGCGTTTCGATCTTCTTCCTGAGCCTGTCGAAGGACGCTACCTTTCATCGACAGAGGCGTCTCATCCGGAGGCACACGTTGGGGCTCTATGCGCCATGCCCATGTCCTATGCTCTAAGGGTGAGCGAAGTGACGCTGTGTCCCCGCTGCGGCGCCTACTGGCGCTGCGACTGCAGGTTCGAGGACCTAAATCCGCTGATCGATGCGGCCTGCAACCACGACTGGACCGAAGCGATCGGCGTCGAGGTGGAGGATGACCTGGCGCCGGAGGGTTCCGTGGTCTACATCTGCCGTCTCTGCGGCATCTACTCCGTACAAGAGCGCGTTCAATGATCTGTAACGTTCCAGTAACTTGTATTCGCCAAACTGGTTCTGTCCCATATTCGTGCTTAAGGCGAGTATGCGGTTAGTGGAGGTCATGCCTTGAACATTCTTGCCTGGCTGCTTGTCGGCCTTATCGCCGGCGTTATCGCGAAGCTGCTCGTCCCAGGTAAAAGCCCGGGCGGCATCATCCTGACGATCCTGCTGGGCATCGGCGGCGCGATTGTCGGCGGGTTCATCTCCGTAGAACTCGGCATCGGCAACGGCGTCGACGACTTCGATATCGGCACGATTGCACTCGCGGTTCTCGGAGCGGTGCTGCTGCTCTACGTCTACCGCATGGTTAGCGGCGGCCGGGGGTGAGAGCCTAGGCTCCGAGCTTCCCCGCTGCTGGCGGCGCTCAGGCCGCCGCCACTATGCTATTTGCGATGGACCTGCCGGACGCTGAGCTGGTGCGGCGCCTTGAGGCGCGCGATGGGCCTCTCGGCACGTACGCGCGCGCCCACAGCGCCGACGGCGAGTGCCGCTACTCCGAGATGTACGACGGCGAGCCCTGCCCCTGGTGCGAGGCGGAGGCAAACCGGCGCCGCCGCAACGCCCAAGCAGGCAGTTGATTCTCATTTAACCCCCGGTTTACCAACCCGACTCCCAGCGCTGTACCATTGAATTCGTCTTATGGAACGTAACTGGCTTCATGGAACGCGAACCGTCGCGACCGCCCTCGGCGGGGCGCTGATCGCCGTCGTGATCATGCTGGCGTATCTGAAACTCGAACCGCCCGGCGGTAAGTACAACGACGCGCAGATCCAGGCGCTGGCGGACGAGCGGATCAAAGCGGTCACGCCCAGCCCGCCGGTGGAGCCGGAGATCTACAACCTCGTGCGGCCGGCGGTGGTCGTTATCATGCCGGACACGCCGGGCGCCGATAAGACGCTCGGTTCCGGCGTTGTCATCGATACGAACGGGAACATCCTCACCGCTTACCACGTCATCGCCGGTTCAGACACGGTGACGATTCGCTTCGCGGACGGCTCATCGACTACGGGCGTCGTGGTGCAGGTGCAGCCCGAGCGCGACCTGGCCGTCGTGCGGGCCCGCGCCCTGCCGCGCGACCTGGAGCCGGCGGTGCTGGCCGGCGGCGTCCGCCAGGGCGACAGGGTCCTCGCGATCGGCGCGCCCTTCGGCCTCGATGGCAGCGTCAGCGAGGGCGTCGTCAGCGGTCTCAACCGCAGCTTCTTCGTCCAGGAGACGGGTCATCTCGTGTCCGGGATGATCCAGTTCGACGCGGCGGTTAACCCCGGCAACTCCGGCGGGCCGCTGGTCGATATGAGCGGGCGCGTCGTCGCGATCGTCAGCGGCATCGTCAACCCGACGAACGATCACGTATTCATCGGCCTCGGCTTCGCTGTGCCGATCGAGAGCGCGGCGGGGATCGTCGCGCCTCTAGGTTAGAAGTAAGAAGCGCGGCGGGGATCGTCGCGCCTCTGGGTTAGAAGTAAGAAGCGCGGCGGGGAACGTTGCGCCGCGCGGATAAACAGAAGGCAGGAGCCGGAGGAGGAGAGGACATGGCGCAGGGAGAAGATGGCACACCGCTGGAGCAGATGCTCTTCGAGGTCAAGAAGGTCATCGTTGGGCAGGACGCGCTGCTCGAACGCATCGTCGTGGCGCTGCTGGCGCGCGGCCACATCCTCGTAGAGGGCGTGCCGGGTCTGGCGAAGACGCTGGCGATCCGGACGTTCGCCCAGGTCATCGGCGGCGAGTTCAACCGGATCCAGTTCACGCCCGACCTCGTGCCCGCTGACCTCGTCGGCACACGCATCTACAACCAGCGCACCGGTGACTTCGCGACCTCGCTCGGCCCCGTGTTCACGAACCTGCTGCTGGCGGACGAGATCAACCGCGCGCCGGCGAAGGTGCAGTCGGCGCTGCTTGAGGTGATGCAGGAGCGCACCGTGACGATCGGCCGCGAGACGCACCAGGTGCCGAACCCGTTCCTCGTCCTCGCGACCCAGAACCCGATCGAGACCGAGGGCACGTACGCGTTGCCGGAGGCGCAGGTCGACCGGTTCATGCTCAAGGTGCTCGTCGGCTACCCGAGCGACCGCGAAGAGATGGTCATCGTCCAGCGCATGACCGGTCAGCTGGCGGAACCGCGACAGCTGCTCTCGACGGACGACCTCGTGGCGCTGCAGAAGCAGGCAGACGCCGTCTACGTCGACCCGGAGCTGATGGAGTACGCCGTGCGTCTCGTCGGCGCGACACGGCGGCCTTCGGAGTACGGCCTCGGCGAGTGGGCGCCCTACCTGGCGTTCGGCGCCAGCCCGCGCGCCTCGATCAACCTGATCCTCGGCGCCCGCGCCCTGGCGTTGACCCGCGGCCGCGATTACGTCGTGCCGCCGGACATCGCCGAGCTGGCGCCGGACGTGATGCGCCACCGCCTCGTCCTCTCCTACGAAGCGCTGGCCGACCGCGTAACGCCCGACTCGATCATCGAGCGCGTGCTCGAGGCCGTCGCGGCGCCGCAGCGGCCCTTTACCGACTACGCGCGGCTGTCAGCCGCCGAGAGCGCGATGGCGCGCGGACAGGCGCAGGCGTGACCCAGACAGCACCTCCCATTGAGGTACTAGCCTCGCCGGAGCGCCGCGTCGAGGACGCGGAGTCGCTGCTGCGGCGGCTCGACTGGCACGTCGTCAAGCGGCTCGACGGCCTGCTGCAGGGCGACTACCGCTCGCTCTTCCTCGGCCACGGCTACGACCTCGCCGAGGTGCGCGAGTACCAGCCGGAAGACGACGTGCGCTACATCGATTGGAACGTCACGGCGCGCATGGACCAGACCTACGTGCGCCAGTACGTAGAGGACCGCGAGATCAGCGCCTGGCTGCTGCTCGACCTCTCGCCGTCGATCGACTTCGGCACGGCGAAGGCGCGCAAGCGTGACCTGCTCGTCGACTTCGCCGGCGTGCTCTCGCGGCTGCTGACACGCCACGGCAACAAGGTCGGCGCGATGCTCTTCTCCAGCGGCATCGACGACGTGATCCCGCCGCGTGGTGGTCAGCTGCAGGCGCTGCGCATCATCCATCAGCTGATCCGGCCCGATAGACAGAACAAGAAGGGCGTGACCAACCTCGGCGCGATCCTCGACCGCGCGGCGCAGACGCTGCGACGTCGGTCGCTCGTGTTCATCGTCTCTGACTTCATCGGCGGCGAGGGCTGGGAAGCGCCGTTGGGCCGCCTGACGGAGAAGCATGAAGTGATGGCGATCTGGCTGACCGACCCGCGCGAGGAGGAGATACCGCCGATCGGGCCGATCGTCCTCGAAGACGCGGAGACGGGCGCGCAGGTGTATGTCGATACGCGTGACGCGGGCTTTCAGGAGCGCTTCGCGGCGCTGGTGAGCGAGCGTCGCTACACGCTTGAGCGCACCTTCGCGCGCCACGGCATCGATTTCTTACGCTTGTCCACGGACGGGGATCTGGTGCAGGAAGTGGCGCGCTTCGCCCACCTTCGGCGCGAGTCGAAGCGGCGGCCGGTGGCGCGCGCGGGCCTGCCTGACGGCAGGCAAGGGGTGGTGGTATGAGCTTCGAGTGGCCGCTGGCGCTTCTCCTGTTGTTGATAATCCCGGCGCTGATCGCCGTGTACGTCTGGATGCAAAGGCGGCGGCAGCAGTACGCGCTGCGCTACGCCAGCGTCTCGCTGGTAGCGCAGGCGGTGGGCCGCGGCCCCGGCATCAAGCGCCACATCCCGGCGGCGCTGTACCTTGGGGCGCTGGCGGCGCTGATCCTGGCGCTGGCACGGCCGCAGGCGAGCGTGCCGGTGCTGCAGAACACGGGCACGATCGTCCTCTCGATCGACGTGTCGGGGTCGATGTTCGCGCGCGACGTCGAGCCGGACCGCATGGAAGCGACGAAGACAGCGGTAAAGAACTTCATCGACAAGCAGCCCGACGGCGTCAAGATCGGCATCGTCTCGTTCAGCGACTTCGCCGCGCTCGTCGCGCCGCCGACGGATGACCGCAAGACGGTGAACGACGCCGTGTCGCGGTTGCGGCCGCAGCGCGGCACCAACATCGGCTCCGGCCTGCAGGTCGCGATTGAGGCGCTGAAGGACCCTGAGGACGAGGCGGATGTTGCGCGGGGGGGCGGCACAACGCGGACGCCCACGCCGACGCCGCTGCCGGAGGGCGCCAAGAACACGTCCGTGAGCATCGTCCTGCTCTCTGACGGTCAGAGCAACACCGGCCCAGACCCGCTCGAGGTCGCGGACGAAGCTGTCGCGCAGGGGATCAAGGTGTACACGATCGGCATCGGCACGCCGGAGGGCACCGTCCTCCAGATCCAGGGCCGCAACGTCTTCACGCGCCTAGACGAAACGACGCTGAAGGGCATCGCGGAGAAGACGGGCGGCAAGTACTTCGAAGCGCAGGACGAAGACGAGCTGAAGCAGATCTATGACGAGCTCTCACGCGAGCGCTCGTTTGAGAACAAGGACCAGGAGATAACCTTCGCCTTCGCCGGCGTGGGCCTTTTGATCTCGCTGCTCGCCGGCGGCTTCGGGCTGCTCTGGTTCAACCGGCTGCCGTAGCCCCGCCCACCGCCGCTCCTGGCAATCGGGCAAACTAGCAATCGGGCAAAGAGCTGCTACTGCGCTGAGACTCGGTGGCGTCAGCTGTCGACGGCGACCTCGACGGCGGCGGCGTCATCTAGGCTCATCGGCGGGCCGCGCTTCAGCGTCTCCGGGACGAAGAGCAGCAGGATCGCCGCGCCGGCAAGGCCGATGCTGCCGCTGGCGATCGCGGCGGCGCCAAGGCTCGCGACGCCGGTCAGCGCGCCGATGACGAGCGGGCCGCCCGCCTGGCCGATGTCGCCCAGGAGGCGCCAGACGCCGAGGAACTCGCCGCGGCCGATCGATGGCGCAAAGTCGGCGCCCAGGGTCATGACTATCCCGGCGCCGAAGCCGTTGCCCATGCCCGTGATCACGGCGATGCCCATGAAGCTGAGGAAGTCGTGCGAGAGAGGCATGAGAAGCAGGCCCGCGGCGAGCCCGCCGAGGCACGGCACGGCGACCCATTTGCGCCCCCAGCTGTCCATCACGGAGCCCACCGGGTAGAACAACACCGCCTCGATGAAGAACGAGACGCTGGTGACGAGGCCGATCTGCGCAACGTCGAGATCGATGTGCTCGCCCCAGAGCGGCAGGAAGACCTGTCGTGCCTGGCGCAGCAGGCCGAGGGCGATGATCGGCATGCCGGCGGCGACGAGAACGCTGCGGTTATCGACGACGGCGCGCGTCAGCCGCCCGCCGAGGCCGTGGCCGCTGATCATCTCGGAGCCGGCGCCCGTGTCGACGCTGAAGAACATGACGGCAGAGGCGGCGAGACCCATCACCGCCTGGGCGATGAACGCCGACTCCAGCCCCATCTCGCGGCCGAGGTAGCCGCCGATCAGGGGCCCGATGAAGTTGCCGACGCGGTTCATGCCGCCGACGGTCGATAGGGCGCGGCCGCGCTGCGCCAGCGGCGCGTGCTCGCTGACGTAGGCGAGGCGCGCCAGCTGCCAGAAGGCCCAGCCGCCGCCCATGAGAAAGACGACGAAGGAGAGCACGAGCGGCGAGGGGCTGAAGGCGGCGACGACGGCGCCGGCGGCGACCAGCGCCGTGCCCGCGACCATCGCGCCCTTATCACCCCAGCGCGACACCACCAGTCCAGCCGGCAGGTCAAAGATCACCTGCCCCAAACCGCGCATCGCGACCACCAGCGCCGCGACGGCCACGGAGGCGCCGAGCTCGCGGGCGAAGAGGGGGATGACGGGAATAACGGCGCCCTGACCGATCGAGAAGAGGATGGTCGGCAGGTAGACGCTGAAGGCAAGGGAACGGAGCTTGAACGGCTCCCCGTTGGCCATGGCGCCCATCGTACTAGCGCGGTGCGATAGGGAGAATCAGGGGGCATAAGGCGGATGTAGCGGCGAGCTTCAGCTCGCCACGTCGTGCCGAGCTCGCAACCACGTGGCGACCTGAAGGTCGCCTCTACACTTATGGTCGCTTGAGTCGCTCGCGAATCAGCCGCACAATGCACGACGGGAGGTAGACATGGCTTCTAACACTCGACGGCGCGCATTCTTCGCCGAGGGCGGTCAGACGCACGCAAGCCCGATCCCGGAGGGCGTCGTTGCCGGTGGGTTCATCTTTCTCTCCGCCGTGCGCGGCGTTGACCTGAAGACGCAGCAAGTCGAGTCGGACGACATCGAGACGCAGACGCGCCTCGCGTTCGAGGCGATGAAGATCGCCCTGAAGACGGCCGGGGCGACGATCGACGACGTCGTGAAGATCGCCGTGTTCTTCAAGGACATGAACGATCGAGTGGGGTTCAATAAAGTCTGGGCAGAGACCTTCCCGGAGAACCCGCCCGCGCGCTACGCGATTCAGGCCGTCGACTTCGGCGTCGTCGGCGACAAGTCGCGCGTGTTGCTAGACGTGACGGCGCTTGCGCCCTAGCCCCACACCGCCCTCCGCCCCGGGCAAACGGGCAAACGGGCAAGCTGCCGCGCAGAACCGGGAGGCGTCTTGCCAGATTGCTAGATTGCCCGATTGCCGGCTGGCACGGCCAGATCCCGGTCACCTCAGCTTTGACTAGCTCCGAGGCGGGTAGTAGGCTTAGTGTCTGTTTGACACCGTGCCATTTAGCGCGCCAGAATAATTGTCTACTAGGTTGGTCAACTTAGTCATCTTTAGGGGTTACCACCATGGTCACGAAAACTAGCGGCAACGGCAACCACCACCACCCGAAGGCTCCGGACGAACTGATCCCCGGCGCCGTCTTCCGCGTCGATTTCGGCGAGATCGACGAGTTTGAGGAGCGGGCGAAGAAGTTCCGCATCGGCGACGAGGAACCCACCCAGTTCCAGCTCTACCGCCTCTCGCGTGGCACCTACGGCCAGCGGCAGGAAGACAACCAGATGATGCGGATCAAGCTGCCCTACGGCGGCATCACCGCCGACCAGATGGACGCCCTCGGCGAGGTCTCGGAGACGTACTCCGGCCTCCACCGCGGCCACATCACCACGCGCGAGAACTTCCAGTTCCACTTCGTCAACCTCGACGACGCCGCGGAGGTCATGCGCGTCATCGGCCGCGCCGGCCTGACGACGCGTGAGGCCTGCGCCCACACGGTGCGCAACGTCACCGGCTGCCCCTACGCCGGCATCGGCGCCAAGAACGTCTTCGACACGACGCCCTACCTCGTCGCTTACGCGCGCAACATGCTGCGCAACCCGATCTGCCAGCGCCTGCCCCGCAAGTTCAAGACCGCCTTCTCCTGCTGCCACGACGACTGCGCCGGAACGTCCTACCACGACCTCGGCTTCAAGGCTGTGATGCGCGGCGACGTCAAGGGCTTCGAGATGGTCGTCGGCGGCGGCACGTCGACGATGCCGCGCCCAGCCGACACGGTCTGGGAGTTCGCCAGAGTCGACGACGGCGAGTACATCCGCGTCTCTGAGGCGATCCTGCGCGTCTTCGACCGCGAGGGCGACCTGCCGGGCCTGCTGCGCAAGAACCTCAACAAGGCGCGGATCAAGTTCCTCGTCCACAAGATCGGCATCGACGCGTTCCGCGAGAAGGTCGTCGAGGAGCTGAAGGGCGACTGGTCGAAGGAGCCGCTCGACATGGCCGGCCTCATGGAGATGGCGCCGGAAGTGCCGAGCGCGCCCGTCGCCGACGACGGCAAGCCCGCCGCCGACGGCTTCGAGCGCTGGCGGCGCACGAACATCGAGCCCCAGAAGCAGGAAGGCTTCGTCGCCGCGACGGTGACGGTGCCGATGGGCAACATCGCCACCTTCCAGTTCCGTGAGCTGGCGAAGGTCATGCGCAAGTACTCGGGCGGGCACGCTCGCACGAACCAGAACCAGAACCTGATCCTCCGCTGGGTGCGCCCAGAGTCGCTGCGGATGCTCCACGCCGACCTCAAGGCGCTCGGCCTCGGCGAGGCGGACGCGGACATGGTCGCCGACGTCGTCGCCTGCCCCGGCGCCGACAGCTGCAAGCTCGCGATCACGGCCTCGAACCAGGCCGGCTACAGCATGCGTGAGGCGATGCAGGCGTACGACTACGCCGACCCGGAGGTGCAGAAGGTCCAGGTGAAGATCAGCGGCTGCCCCAACGGCTGCGGTCAGCACCACATGGCCGGCATCGGCCTGCAGGGTTCGTCCTACATGGTCGGCAAGCTGCAGGTGCCCTGCTACGACATCTTCGTCGGCGGCACCGGCTACAACGGCGCCAAGTTCGCGACCCGCGTCACCCGCGTCGCCGCGAAGAAGGCCGCGCTGGCGATCGACCGCATCTTCGACGTCTACCAGAAGGAGCGCACGGCGACGAGCGAGCCGTTCGTCGATTTCGTCGACCGCGTCAGCCCGGCCTACTTCCTGCCGGCTCTCGAGGAGTTCAAGCTGGTCGGCTCGCTCGCTGAAGAGCCGGACATGTACACCGACTGGGGCCAGACGGACCTCTTCGAGGTGATCCGGGGCGAAGGCGAATGCGCCGCCGGCGAAGTCCCCCTCGTCCGCGTCGCCACCCCGGTAGACCTCGAGAAGTAGCGAATCGTCGGCGACGAACCGAAGCCAAGAAGGGGCGCAGCGATGCGCCTCTTCTGTTACCTAGAACGGCTGGAATAGCTCGACAGGGTTGCCGGAGGGGTCTTCGGCGACGGCCTGCTTGCCGCCGTTGCCGGTGACGATATCGGTACGGAAGCTCGCGCCGCCGGCCTTGAGCCGGTCTACATAGGCATCGAGGTCGTCGACCTGGATCTGGAAGCGGTTCCAGCCTCCCGGCTGGGGCGAGTTCTGGCCGGCTCCGCCGGCGCCGGGCTGGTTGAGAAAGAGCTGCAGGTCGCCGAGCGAGAGCCGCGCGAACCCCGGCGCCGGGTGCATGTCGACGGCGAAGCCGAGCATATCCGTGTAAAACGGGATCGCCTCGTCGACGTTGTTGACGATGTAGCGCACATTGACCTTTGCCAATTGCGGCCTCCGTTCCTCACGCTGAGGCCGCAGCGTAGCACACTCGCCGTGGCGCCTCCATCAAGGGAGAGACGATTCTCGTGTCAGACGTACTGCATCGTCGGGAACGACGCGCGTAGGGCGTTGACCTCGTCCTTGACGGACGTGCCCTTGATCGCGCCTGCCATCAGCTCGGCGAGGCGTTGCATCTGCGGCTCCTTCATCCCGAAGCGCGTCATCTCCTGCACGCCGATGCGCAGGCCGGAGGGGTGGCGAGCGTCCGTGTCCCGCGGCAGCAGGTTGTAGTTGACGATGACGTCGTTGTCCTCGAGGCGCTGCGCCACCGCGACGCCGCCACCGTAGGCCGAGACGTTGACGGCGATCTGGTGGCTCTGCGTGTAACCGAAGTCGCGCGCTTCGACGGCGACGCCCTCGGCCTCGAGCGCGGCGCCGAGGGCCTGGGCGTTCTTCACGGTCTGGGCGGCGTAAACGGCACCGTGGGCCTGCATCTCGCGGATCGCGACGACCAGCGCCGGCAGCGAGTGGAGGTGGTGGTTGCTGGACGAGCCGGGGAAGACGCCGCGGTCGGCGGCGGGCCAGTACTTCTCCTCATCCGCCGCGTCGAGGTCGGAGACGATGACGCCGCGCTGGGGGCCGGGGAACGTCTTGTGCGTGCTCGCCGTGACCCAGGTCGCGCCCTCGCGCCAGGGGTCCTGGAACTGCCCGCCCGTGATCAGGCCGAAGACGTGGGCGGCGTCGTAGAGCAGCGGGATGCCGCGCTCGCGGGCGGCGGCGGCGAGCTCTCGCACCGGCTCCGGGAACAAGAAGAGGCTCTTGCCGAGGATCAGCAGCCGCGGCGAGACGCGCTCGATCAGGTCGATGCTCTTCGCGACGTCGAGGTGGTAGACGTCCTCGGTCAGGGGGAAGAAGTGCAGCGGGATCGGCGTCTTCGAATCGAGGTTGAGCGACATGCCGCGCGACTGGATGCGACGGCCGATGACGCCGATCGTGTTGTGGCTGATGTGGCCGCCGGCCGGCGTCGAGTTGACGATGACGGTGTCGCCGCCGCGCAGGTAGCCGAGCGCGATCGCCGTGTTGGCGGCGTTACCGCTGATCGGCCGGACGTCCGCCTGGCGGCAGCGCGTCAGGGCGAGCAGCTCTTCGCGCGCCATCGTCTCGATCTGGTCGATGTAGCGGGTGCCCTGGTAGTAGCGCCGCACCTCGCTGCCGAGGTTGGGGTGTCCTTCGGCGTAGCGGGCCATGAAGTCGGACGACTGGATGGCGCGGACGGCCTCGCTCTGCGAGTTCTCGCTGGCGATCAGGTTGATCGTCCGGTGGCCGCGCCACTCGTCCTGCGCAGCAACGATGCTTCTGACGTCTTCGATATTGACGGGCATAAGGTCCTCTCGCTCGCGTTTCGGGTATGAGCAAACTCTAGCGCGTCGTCTTGGTCTGGGGCCACTCCTCGCGGATGGCGTCCTGTGCGGCGGTTGGTTGGTGCGCTGCCCGGGCGTTGCTCGCAAAGACAGAAGTTGCCCGTTTGCCCGTCTGTCCTGCCTGACGAACCCTTGCCGGCTGCGCATCGCTCTCGCGCTGCTCCGCCTCGAAATAAGAGAAGAGGGAGTACTGAGGGGAGCCCCCTCAGACTCCCCCCGCATGGGCTGCGCCCCCGCTACCCCTGCTGACGTCTCTAAAGGCCGAAGGTTAAGCCGATTACTGCTGGCCCGATTGCCCAACTGCACAACTGGCCGATATACTGTTTAAGACCTGACCTTTAATCCCGGTCCCGTGAGGCCGGAAAGGGAAAACGGCGTTGCGTCACTTCGCGCAGAGTACCCACGTATACATCGAACCGAGCCTCCATCTGCAGGATGGGTGGCTCTTTTTTCGCGCCCCAGCCTGCCGCCGGGCGGTGCCCGGTGGCTGAGCGCGTCCTGATGACCGCCGAAGACGTGCGCCGCGCGATCACGCGCATCGCGCACGAGATCGTCGAGTCGCACCGGGGTAGCCATGACCTCGTGCTGATGGGCATGCACACGCGCGGCGTGCCGCTGGCGAAGCGCCTCGCGACGGCGATCGAGCAGATCGAGGGCGCGCCTGTGACGACCTGCTCGCTCGACATCGGCCTTTACCGCGACGACCTCTCGACCCGCGGCGCCGACGTGCAGCTGGCGCCGAGCGAGCTGCCGCAGGACATCGGCGGCAAGCGCGTCGTCCTCGTCGACGATGTTCTTTACACGGGACGCTCCGTGCGCGCCGCCCTCGACGCGATTATCGACATCGGCCGGCCGCAGCGCATCCAGCTCGCCGTCCTCGTCGACCGCGGTCACCGTGAGCTGCCGATCCGGCCCGACTACGTAGGCAAGAACATCCCCACGGCGCGAGGCGACGACGTGCGCGTGCGCCTCGCCGAAACCGACGGCCGCGACGAGGTCGCGGTCGCGGCCGAAGCCGAGCCGTCTCTCCGAAAAGAGGAGCAGTCATGACCACATCCCGCGTCCCCACGAAAGCGCCGCCGCCGATGGACGTGCCGATCGAGCAGACCGGCCGCGCCTTCGAGCACCGCCACGTCCTCGACCTCGACGACTTCAGCGTCGACGAGATCGAGCTCGTCCTCGACACGACGGCGGCGATGAAGGAGGTGCTGGCGCGCGACGTACCGCGGGCGCCCGCGCTGCGTGGCACGACGATCGTCACGCTGTTCTACGAGGCCTCAACGCGGACGCGCGCTTCGTTCGAGCTGGCAGGCAAGGTGCTCGGCGCCGACGTGATCAACCTGACGTCGTCGGGGTCGAGCGTCGAGAAGGGCGAGTCGCTGGTCGATACGGTGCGGACGCTGCGGGCGATCGGCGCGCACATCCTGGTGATGCGTCACTCCATGTCCGGCGCGCCCTACCTGGCGGCGGCGCACGGCGATGCGCGCGTGATCAACGCCGGCGACGGCTGGCACGCCCACCCGACCCAGGGACTGCTCGACCTCTATACGCTGCGAACCCACCTCGGCTCGCTCCAAGGTAAGCGCATC
>DATDPC010000115.1:0-6139 GCA_035292965.1 Dehalococcoidia bacterium
CCGGGCCGTTGCCGTCCGCCGCCGTCTGAATGACGCGGTCTTCGGCGCCACCGCGGCCGTAGACGCGTACCTTGACCATCGCCTCGGCCTGCATCTCCTTGGCGCCGTCGCCGGCCTTTGACGAATCACGGCGGCGCTGGACGACCCAGAAGTCGTCGAGGTTGAACGTGGGCTGGTAGCCGGGCAGGCCGCGCCGCACGAGCAGCTCAAGCGACGCGTCGGCGCCCTCGTACTGGTAGCCGCGCGCTTCCATCTCCTTGACCTGGTCGGTGATCCGGCGCGCGTCGTCGCGGCTCAGCGGGTAGTCGATGCCGAGGTCGCCGAGCTTGTCGAGCAGGCCGCGGCTGCCGCCCAGCTCCGAGACGAGCAGCCGCCGCTCGTTGCCGACCAGCGCCGGATCGATGTGCTGATAAGCGGCCTCGACCTTGAGCACGCCGGCCGTGTGGTAGCCGGCCTTATGCGCGAAGGCGCTGGCGCCGACGTAGGGCTGCTGCGGCCACGGCGTCATGTTCGCGACCTCGCTGACGAAGTGCGAGACCTCTGTCAGGCGCGCCAGCTCCTCGTCCGTTACGACGTCCAGGCCCTGCTTCAGCTTCAGCCCGGCGATGACGCTGATGATATTCGCGTTGCCGCAGCGCTCACCGTAGCCGTTGACGCACGCCTGCACCTGCTTCACGCCCAGCTCGACGGCGGCGAGGCTGTTGGCGACGGCGACGTCGGCGTCGTTGTGGCAGTGGATACCGAGGTCAACGCCCGGGAACGACTGCTGGACGACCTCGATCGCGCGAAGCAGCTGCGAGGTCAGCGTGCCGCCGTTCGTGTCGCAGAGGACGAGGCCGTCGACGCCGGCGTTGACGGCGGCGCGTAAGCAGGAGAGGGCGTAATCGCGGTCGGCGAAGAAGCCGTCGAAGAAGTGCTCCGCGTCGAAGAAGACGCCCTTGCCCTTCGTCTTCAGATAACGGACGGAATCGGCGACCATGGCGATGTTCTCTTCGAGGCTCGTCTCGAGCACCTCGCGCACCTGCAGGTCACTCGCCTTGCCGACGATCGTCACGAAATCGGTACCGGCGTTCGCGAGCACGTTCAGCGTCGGGTCCTTGTCCGTGTCGCCGCCGGCGCGCCGCGTCGACCCGAAGGCGACGAGCTTGGCGTTGAGCCTGACGTCGCGCATGCGCTCGAAGAACTCGACGTCCTTGGGGTTGGCGGCCGGAAAGCCGCCCTCGATGTAGTGAACGCCAAGGTCATCGATGCGTTTGGCGATGCGCAGCTTGTCCTCGACGGAGAGGGAGATGCCTTCCATCTGGGCGCCATCGCGCAGGGTGGTGTCGTAAAGGTCGACGGTCATGATTTGCTCCTCCGGAACGTCCTCCCGTGCGGGAGGTTGGTCAGCTTGTTAGCGCTGGAGGGCGCCAATGGCCCGCCCCGACGATGAGTCGGGGCTTCGGCTGACCTCCGGAGAAATGTGCAGTGACATTACGTCATGCAGCATAGCAGGCGCATACGAGGCGCGAAAGTCGGGAAGAACCCTCATCGGTGCCTTCAAGACTCCACCCTGAAGGGTGGAGCATCCTTGCTGTGCCCATGCATGCTCCACCGTTCACGGGGTGGAGTGCCCGTCTCCGACGCAGCTACGTCAGCTTCGAGACCAGCAGCGTCGCGAGGCCGAGGTAGATCAGGAAGCCCATGAAGTCCGTGATCATCGTGTCGAAGACGCCGGCGATCGTCGCCGGGTCGATGCCGAGGCGGCGCAGGGTTATCGGAATGATCACACCGGTCGTCGAGGCAACGATCATGTTGAGGAACATCGCCGCGCCGGCGACGAGGCCGAACATGGCGTGGTCCTCCCAGACCCAGGCGACAACAGCGAGCACGCCGCCGAAGATGACGCCCTTGATCAGGCCGAGGATCCATTCCTTGCGCAGGACGCGCAGGCCGTCCTTCACCTGAAGCTCGCCCAGCGCCATCGACCGCACGACGATCGTTGCGGTCTGAATACCGGCGTTGCCTGCCTGACCGGCGATCATCGGCATGAAGATCGCCAGGGCCGCCACCTTATCGATCGTCCCCTGGAAGACGCTGATGATCACGGCGCCGGCAAACGCCCAGACCATGTTGAACGCCAGCCACGGCACGCGGCGGCCGGCCGACTCCCACACCGGGCTGAAGGCCCACTCCTTCACGCCGATACCGGCCATGCGGTAGATGTCCTCCGTCGCCTCCTCGACCTGCACGTCGAGGACGTTGTCCGCGGTGAAGACGCCCCGCAGGCCACCCGCCTCGTCGAGGACGGGCAACGCCATCAGGTTGTAGTGGCGCATGCGCTCCGCCGCCGCCTCCTGGTCGTCGTTCGTGCGGACGCTGATCACGTCTTCGGACATGATCGCGGCGATCGGCGTCTCCGGCGCCGCCGTGACGAGGCTGCGCAGGTTGACCAGGCCCGTGAGGCGCTCCTCGTCATCGACGACGTAGACGTAGAACGGCGTGTCGATGTCCGGGTGCTGGTTGCGCAGGAAGCGGATCGCCTGGTCCACCGTCCAGTCGCGGCGCAGGGCGACGAAGTCGGTCGACATGCGGCCACCGGCCGTGTCCTCGGGGTACTGCAGCAGCTCCTCGACGCTCTCGCGTTCGGTGAGCAGCTGGACGACCTGATCGCGCTGCTCCTGCTCGAGGTCCTGGAGGATGTCGGCGACGACGTCCTCGTCGACCTGGTCGAGCGTCGGCGCCAACCTTCGCGCCGGCAGCTCCGACAGCAGGTCCGAGCGAAGCTCCGGGCTGAGGTCTTCGAGAACGGCAGCGAGCTGCGCCGAGCTCAGCGCCGGGATGAGGAGGTCGCGGTTCTCGTCGTCGAGGTGCTCGATCAGGTCTGCCTGGTCGGCCGGGTGGCGTTCGGTCGTCAGGAGCGAGACAGCCTCCGCCAGCTCACCGCGTTGGATGAGATCAGCGAGAGTTTCGCGCAGGTTCTCGATCTGCTCCTGGTTGACCATAACAGCACCACACTCGCCACTCGCGCCCGGGCGCGGCGGCCGGATTCAGACTTAAGGCAGGGTCAGCTTGTTAAGCAGGCGTGCCTAGACGGCGATGCGTCTAGGCGGGTGTTGCGGCGCAGGCACGGAAACGGAGGGCGTGCGCCGCCGGACGCAGGCTCGCTCTCGCAGCGAGCTCAGCGCCTCGAATCTCCTGTGAACCGGGGCCAGAAGCGTCATCTATCTCTCCCGGGTTCTTCCTCTCGATTTCTCCTGTGGAAGAATAACAGCGCCCCGCGCGAGGCGTAACCCGTCTCGTCCACCGTTAACGCTTCGTTGACCGGCGCTTCGGGCCGGATTAAGGTCACTACGTGGCGACGAACATCGAGCTCGACCCGCGCGTACGCGTCCTCCTCGACGCCGAAGCGCAGCGCCGCGAGGTCGACCGCATCGACCCGGACGGCGCGCTCTCCGAAGACGAGGCTTACGCGCTCCAGTTCCAGGCGATCGATTTCAAAGTAGCGCAGGGCGACCGCGTCGTCGGGCTCAAGACGGGCCTGACGAGCAAGGCGAAGCAGGCGACGATGGGCGTCCACCAGCCGATCCTCGGTCACCTGCTCGCTTCCACGGTCGTGCCCGAAGGCACGCCGGTCGATTGCGCAGCGCTGATCCACCCGCGCGCCGAGCCTGAGCTGGCGTTTCGGCTGGCGAAGGACCTCGCCGGCGACGTGACGGCGGAGCAGGCTATGGCGGCGGCGGAGAGCGTCTTCCCGGCCGTCGAGATCATCGACAGCCGTTTCCTCAACTTCCGCTTCGGCCTCGCGGACGTCATCGTCGACAACACGTCGGCCTCGCGCGTGATCTTCGGCGGCGCTTCGGCGAAGCCCGGCGACCTCGACCTGCGCCTGATCGGCATGGTCTACACGAAGAACGGCGAGATCGAATCGACCGCGGCCGGCGCCGCGATCCTCGGCGACCCGTGGGAGGCGCTCGCCTGGCTCGCCCGCCGCGCCTCGGAGCTCGGGCGTCCGTTGCGCGCCGGGCAGCTCGTGCTCGCCGGCGCGCTGGCAGACGCCGTCTTCGTCAACCCCGGCGACCGAGTGCTCGTAGAGTTCGACCACCTCGGCGCGCTAGAGGTTCGGTTTAGCTAAAGCTCTGGGCAACTCGCCTCGTCAGCGCGAGAATGCAACGTAGCGTCCTTCGACAGGCTCAGGAAGATGTTAGAGGCGTCTGTTTCCTCTTCCTGAGCTTGTCGAAGGACGCTACGTCCCGATTGCTCGAAGCGCTACGCCGGCAGGTCGTTGATGTAGTGGTCGGCGCGGATGGCGGCGGTGGCGCCGTCGCCGGCGGACGTGATCACCTGTCGCGCCGCGTTGTTGCGAATGTCACCCGCGGCGAAGATCCCCGGGACGTTCGTCTCCATCCAATCGTTGACTATGACGTGACGTCCGGCGTCCAGCTTCACGAGGCCATCGAGGAACGATGAGTTCGGCGTCTGGCCGACGAAGATGAACACGGCGGAGAGCGGCATGTCCGACTCTTCGCCGGTGACGACGTTCTTCAGGTGCACCGACTCGACCGCCTTGTCGCCCTCGATCGACTCGACGACGGTGTTCCACTGGAAGACCATCTTCGGGTTGGCAAAGGCGCGCTCCTGAAGCACGGCGCTGGCCCGCAGCTCGTCGCGGCGGTGGATCACCGTGACCTTGGAGGCGTAGCGGGTGACGAAGAGGCCTTCGTCCATCGCCGCGTCGCCACCACCGACGACGGCGACCTCCATGTCCTTGAAGAAGGCGGCGTCACAGGTGGCGCAGTAAGACACGCCGTAGCCGGTAAGGCGCTCCTCTCCGGGGACCTGCAGGCGGTTGTAGTCTGCGCCGGCGGTGATGATCACGGCCTTGGCGACGAAATCGCCGTCGTTCGTGTGGACGACGTGGCGGCCTTCCTGCGGCTCGATCGAGTCGACGGTGCAGTAGGCCGTCTCCATGCCGTACTTCTCGGCCTGCTGCTGCATCGTCTGGCCGAGGTCGAAGCCGTTGATTTCATCGATGCCGGGGTAGTTCTCGATCGACGCCGTCAGCGCGATCTGGCCGCCGGTGATGTTCTTCTCGATCAGCAGCGTCTTACGCATCGAGCGCGCGGCGTAGAGGCCGGCGGCGAGGCCGGCAGGCCCCGCGCCGATGATGACTATGTCGTATTCCTTGATCGCCAAGCTCGTACCTGATTCTGATTTACGTTACAGGGCTTCCCCCGGAGGAGAAGCCCTGTCGTGCGTTTCTGCGCGCGCCGGATTAAGCCAGGGCTTCGTCCAGGCGCTTCTTGAGGTCTGACTTCGGCCGGAAGCCGATGATCTGGCCGACAGCCTCGCCCTGCTTGAAGACGAGCAGTGTCGGGATGCTGCGGATGCCGTACTTCGCGGCGGTGCGCGGGTTGTCGTCCGTGTTCAGCTTGCGGAACTCGACCTTGCCGGCGTACTCGTCCGCCAACTCTTCGACGATCGGCGCTACCATGCGGCAAGGACCGCACCAGGGCGCCCAAAAGTCGACGAGTACAGGCTTGTCGGCCTGAAGGACATCGTCGTCCCAGCTAGTGTCGTTAACGTCTGCGGGCTTTGCCATGAGTGCTTCTCCTCTTTCCCTGAGAGCTTTGACTTCTACGGGGTTTGTCACTAGACTATAGTATACCAGGGTAGGGTATGTCAAGAATGTGGCGCCCGCCCTCCAAAGCATTCTGGAGACGTAAGATCATGGACGAACTCGACAAAGGCATCTCTACCCGTCTTCGGCGCATCGAGGGCCAGGTCCAGGGCGTCCAGCGCATGCTCGAGGCCGATCGCGACTGCGAAGAGGTCCTGACGCAGATCATGGCCGTGCGCAGCAGCCTCGATCAGGTCGGTCTGCTCCTGATGGAGCGCCACATCGATAAATGCCTCGTCGACAGCCTGCCCGCCGACTCTGCGCACGAAGTTAGCGAGGTCCTGAAGTCCTGGGCCCGCTTCGGCCTCGTCCCCGGGGCGCGGGCGGACCTCGCCTAGCGCCGCCGGCGCCGCCCCTTGGCGCACGTCCCGTTCCTCTAGCCCCCGGCCCTCCCGTGCGCGGACCGCTGCGCGGCGGGCCGCCTCTCGTCCCTCCGGCGCCACGCGGCCGTTCGGCGCCTGGACCGGACGCGCCGGCGTC
>DATDPC010000116.1:0-7961 GCA_035292965.1 Dehalococcoidia bacterium
AAAAAGGCGACGCGTTCCTCCGTGTTGAACAACGTCGTCGGTGTCGAGTTGACGGGTAACCGCGCCGCCGGCGGCCCGACGACGCTGTTCAACACAGAGGAACGCGTCGGCTTCTTCGTCGAGGCGACCAGGGACCTCAAGAACGTCCAGGTGCTGCCGTACAGCGGCCTCACGGTGGACTTCGCGCGCAGCCAGGGCGCGACGGTGCTGATCCGCAGCATGCGCGGCAACACCGACTTCGAGAACGAGTTCGACATGGCGCTGATGAACCGCAAGATGGCGCCGGACATTGAGTCCGTTTACCTGATCTCGCGTCTCGAGCACCTCTTCGTCAGCGGTACGCGTATCCGCGAGGTCGCGTCACTCGGCTACGACGTCTCGGACCTCGTGCCGGCGAACGTGTCCGCGGCGCTGAAGCGTAAGTTCGGCAGCAGCTGAGGCGCGGCGTGGACATACTTCACCTGATCGACCGACTCGAGGAGCTCGTCGCCGAAGCGCGACGCATGCCGATCGGCCAGGGCGTCGTCATCGACCGCCGCCGCGTGCTCGAGCTCGTCGACCACATGCGCTCGACGGTGCCGTGGGAGGTCAAGGAAGCGCAGGAGATCGTCACCGAGCGCGACGCGCTGATCGAAGAGGCACGTCGCCAGAGCGAGGCGATCGTTCACAAGGCGGAGCTCGAGGCGGAAGAGAAGCTGGACGAGACGGCGCTGGTGCAGCAGGCGGAGCGCGAGGCGCGCGCGATCATCGAACGGGCGGAAGAGCGGGCGCAGGCGCTGCTCGACGAAGCGCAATCGCAGGTGCAGGTGCGCCTTCGCCAGGCAGAGCAGGCGTCCGCGAACCAGATGGACGAAGCAGACCGCTACGCGCTCGAGATGCTACGTCGCCTCGACGCGCAACTGAGCGCCTTCAGCGCCACGGTGCGCCAGGGCATGAGCGCGCTCGAGGGCGGCGAATCGGTACACGCCGGGGCGGCCGACGACGAGAACGAGTGATGAACCTGCCGCAGGCCCTTACGCGCCGGTTCGGCCGTAGGGTTAAAGGCAGCGTCGCAGACCTACCACCCAACGTCCTGTTATTAGGCATCACAAGCTTCTTCGCCGACGTCAGTACGGAGATGATCTATCCGATCGTGCCGATCTTTCTGACGAGCACGCTGGGCGCGCCGGTCGCGGCTGTCGGCCTGATCGAGGGGATCGCGGAGAGCACGGCGAGCCTGATGAAGCTCGTCTCGGGCTGGTGGTCGGACAAGGTGGCAAAGCGCGTGCCGCTGGTAATGGGCGGCTACGGCCTCGCGGCGTGCGGCAAGATTATCCTCGGACTCGCGTATTCGTGGCCTATTGTGCTGCTCGGCCGCTTCGTCGACCGCTTCGGCAAAGGCGTGCGGGGCAGCCCGCGCGACGCGTTGATCGGCGACTCGACGCCGCCGGAGCTGCGCGGCAAAGCGTTCGGCCTCCACCGGTCGATGGACACAGCCGGCGCAGTCGTCGGGCCGCTGCTCGGCCTGGGACTGGTCGCTCTGCTGAACGAGCACCTGCGTACCGTCTTCTTGATCGCCGCCGTGCCGGGCTTTCTCAGCATCGCCAGCCTGCTGCTCGTGCGCGAGGTGCGCGCGGCATCGAGCTCGCTGGCGCCGGAGGCGAAGGCGCCACTGACGCTGAAGGGTCTCGATCCAAAGCTGGTCGTCTTTCTGGCGGCGAGCCTGGTCTTCGCTCTGGGCAACTCCAGCGATATCTTCCTGATCCTGCGGGCAAAGGACCTCGGCCTTTCGACGACGGCGGCGGTGCTTGCTTACGTTGTCTACAACTTCGTCTACATGAGCGCCGCGTTTCCTGCCGGTATCGTCTCGGACAAGATCGGGCGCTGGCGGGTGTTCCTGCTGGGTCTGCTGATCTTCGCGGTTGCCTACGCAGGCTTCGCCGCCGCCGACAGGTCAGCCTACGTCTGGCCGCTGTTCGCCGTGTACGGGCTGTACATCGCGCTGACGGAAGGCGTGGCGAAGGCGTTCGTGACCGACCTCGCGCCTCCCGAGCGGCGCGCCTCTCTCCTTGGGCTTCACGGGATGATCATCGGCCTCGGCGCGCTGGTTGCGAGCGTCGCGGCCGGCGTGCTCTGGGACGAGGTCGGTCAGTGGGCGCCCTTCGCGCTGGGGGCAGCCGGCGCCGCTGCAGCCGCCGTCATGCTCACGGGGTTGGTGCTGTTCGCGCCGTCGCAGCGGACGGCATAGCCGTTATGCTCCACTCCTAACGCCGGGCCTGATCAAGCCGGGCGCGCAGCCAGCTCTTCCTCCGGCCGGCGGCTGCGGAACTGAGCCAGCAGCACCAGGTCATACGCCGCCTTGATCGCGCCGCCGAGCACGAGCGGCCAGCCGAACGACGTTTGTGAAAGCAGGAACCCCGCCAGCGCCGGCGCCAGCGCGGACGCGAGGCTGCGCGGCACGTTGGTGACGCTGGCGGCGGCGGCGCGCTCTTCCGGTGGCACCATCGCCATGACGTATGACTGGCGCGCCGGCACGTCCATCTGCGAAAGCGACGTTCGCAGCAGCAGGAACGCGATCGCCAGCGGCGCCGAGGGCATCAGCGCCGCGATGATCAGGAACAGGTTCGCCGGAAGATGCGTGTAGACCATCGTTCTGATCAAGCCGATGCGCGCCGCGAGCCAGGACGACGCGAGCTGCGAGAACGAAGACAACAGCCCGGCGACGAAGAACACGGCGCCGGCGGTCTCGACGGAGAGGCCGTGGCGCTCGAATAGCCAGAGCACGAGCAGCGACTGGACGACGAAGCCGCCGCCGAACGAGTCGATGCTGAAGATCGCCGCGAGCTGCAGGACGATGCCGCGCGACTTCTCGAGCGGCCGTCGCGGGACGACGTCCGGGTCGAGCGCCGGCGACAGGTGGGAGTAGATATACGCCACGGCGACGGCGATGAGACCGTAGAGCACGAAGCCGCTGCGCTGCGCATCGACGACGTCCCAGCCGTTGCGATGCGCCAGGTACACGGGCACGCCGCTCGCCAGCGCGCCGAGGGCGCCGGCAAACATACCGCCGAGGTTGTAGCGCGCGAACAGGGCGGTGCGTTGCTGCGGCGCGACGGTCTGCGTCAGCAGCGCCTGCTCCGTCGGCAGGAAGACGCTGACGTCGCCCGAGGACGGGTTGAGCGTGCCGGCGAAGGCGACGAGCAGCAGCGGCCAGAAGTCGGTGACGCTGACGAAGCCGAGCGACGTGATCAGCATCAGACCGCTGGCAAAGACGAGGACGCGGCGCGGCTTGAGCCTGTAGCCGAAGATGCCGACGCCCAGCGTCAGCGCCGCCGAGCCGAGCAGCGTCGCCGTGATCAGGACGCCGATCTTGCCGGGCGAGAAGCCGAGGTCGCTGAGGTAACTGACAAGGAGGACGCTGACCATGCCATCGACGAAGCCGCGCAGGGCGCGGGCCGTGACCAGCCAGACGGCGTCAGGCCTGGAGCCCTCCGGGACGATGAGCGATCGCAGCGTCGGCATCGGGCTGAATTATCGCCCCGCGCGTGGGCTCGGCAGCGCTACTTCTTGATGAAATCGAGGATGAGTTGGCGCGCGGCTTCGATGTTCTGAAGGATCGCCATGCAGCAGGCGTTGCCTTCGAAAATCTTGCTCTGCTTCGGGTCGGGAGAGCTCTGCATCAGCAAGGCGACGGCTGCGGCCGATGGGTCGCCGCTGCTGGCGATGAAGAGCTTCGGCTCCTTGATGTTCGCCAGGTCGGCGCGCGGGTCCTGGCCGGTGGCGTTGAGGATCGGCGAGATGACGACGATGCCGGCGAGGTCCTCCTTCGCCGCGACCTTCAGCCCCGCCGCTCCGTATTCTTCGACGCCGACGATGTAGACGCGCGGGTAGTCACGGAACTTCATGAAGCGCACGGCGGCGTCGAGGTCGTGGTCGATCTTCGAGATGTCTCTGCGGAAGTCGAACTGCAGGACGTCTACGCCGGGCGAGACGAAGCTCTTGATCAGCGCCGGTGTCGTTGGCAGCCCGTCGTTGACCGCCCAGATGATAACGCGCGCCTTCGGGCCGGCGACGCCGTAGAGATGACCACGCACCGTCTGGCCGTCGTCCGTCTCGAAGGCGACGGGCTCGTCCTTGATCAGCGGGTCGACCGACACGACCGTCGCGCCGCCGGCCGGTGTGCCCTGAGCGGCAGGCGTCGTCGCGGTCGCGACGGCGGGCTCGGTTTGCTTCGGGTCGGGCGAGTTTTCCTTGCCACCGCCGTTGCAGGCGACAAGCAGCATGAGGAGCAATGCGAGCATTGCGGGGGTTAGTCGCATCTCTCAGACCTCCGAAGAAGTGTCGTCGCCAGCGTAGCGCTAACTGCTGCGACGCGTTAGGGGATGCATCTGTCGTAGCCGCCAACGAGGCGCGCAAAGGCGACATAACGCGAGTCGGCCGACCACTTCGGCGTTGAGGTCGCGCCAACGTTATCGCTGACGAGACGCGGCGCCAGGGAGGCATCTGACGGCACAAGGTAGCCGTTCGTTGCCTGGGTCGTGAAGGCCACCCAGCGGCCGTCTGGTGAAAAGATGTGCTCGAAGAAGCCGCCGCGTGCCAGCAAGAGCTGGGACCCGTCGTTCACGCCGTACGAGACGAGCCGTTCGGACGCGCCGCAGCGGTCAAGCACGAGAAGGACGCGGCGGTTGTCGGCGGACCAGATGCGACTGGCGATGCTGTACTGAGTGCCGATGACTGCTCCGGGAATCGATGCGAGCTGCTGGAACGGCGCCAGCCTGTACAAGAAGACGCCGAAGTCCGGCTGGCGAGCTTGAGCAGCGAGGTGTGTGCCGTCCGTGCTGAGGGCGTGCTCGGGGCCGGCGATCGTCTCGTCAACCGCGAGATTCGGCGTTGCACCGGATACATCGAAGATCTGAAGAAAGTCGCCTTCCGACGCGATCAGGACGTGGTTGTTGTCGAGCCAGCGAGCGACCTGTGGCCGTCCTTTCGAGGGCAAGGGAACCGGCTGTGATGACCGCGAGAGCAACAAGACGGAGAACGAGGCGGGCGGATTGCTCAGCAGCAGGTGTGATCCGTCGGGCGAGAACGCGGTCGGGTGGCCGATGACGCCGAGATCACGGTAGGTCTTTGCGACGAAATCGAGAAGGCGTAACCCTCCGTTGTTCTCCAGCTGTACAGCGCCACGCTTGCGGTCATCGCTGAGCGTGATGTTGAGCGCCCCGGCGAGATCGAGTCTAAGCCAGCTGCGGCTCGCCGCATCGAAGATTGCGCGGCCGCCGCCCTCGAGAACGCTCGTGGGTAGAGTCTCGATAGCGATCCAGGCCGTGTAGTAGTCGGCGTCCTGGGGCGTAATCGTGTGGCCTGTGGCGGTGTCATAGATGTAGACGCCCTGAAGTACCGCGCTTGGGTCAACCGGCGTGAGCTTCAGCGGCTGGGAATCCGGTGTCGGCGATGTCTTGGGAGTCGCTGCGGTCGCGCTCACCGATGGCTTCCCTTCCGGCTCCTTGTCCCTGCCGCAGGCGACAAGCAACGCGCTCGTGGCGACGAGGGTGAGGAGGAGGCGGGCGGCGGGGATACGGTTCAGGGTCTAGGTTCTCCTCCCGGGCCAATGGTCGGTGCCCTGGATCACGGAGCGAAGGTGGTTGATCTCGCCGGCGTGGTAGATGTCGTGCTGAAGCATGATCGTGAGGATGCCGCGCGTATCGAGCGTGCCGCCCCAGTGGACGCCGCGCTGCTCCATGAGGCCGTTGTCGTCGAGCGCGGCGAGGTTGTTACGCAGGAGGGCGTGGCCTTCGCGCAGCCAGGCGATGCCGTCCGCGAGCGTCGCGTTGTGTAGCTGGACCATCGGTCGCACCTGCTCCCAGTGGATCGATTTGTCGCCGAAGGCCTGGCTGTTGTAGACCTGCTTCGCCGACGCGACGTGCATCGCGATCTCGGCGATCGAGCGGCCTTCTTCGGCCGGGCGCCAGCTCCAGTCGTCTTCCGTAACGGTGCTGAGGTTGACGATCAGCGAGTGGACGCGGCTGTTCTCGAAGGCATCGTCCATCAGATAAACGAGTTGGTCGACCAGGGCACGGCTCAAGCAGTTACCTCACTACGATGTTCAAGAGACGCCGGGGAACGAAGAGAACGCGGTCGATCGTGTGGCCCTCTGTGTGGGCCTGAACCTTGGGGCTGGCGAAGGCGAGCTCGCGCGCTTCCGCCTCGCTGATGTCTACGGGCGCCTCGAACTTGTCGCGCAGCTTGCCGTTGACCTGGACGACGAGCGTGAACGTCTCGCTGGCGGCGAGCGCATCGTTGTAGGAAGGCCACGCCTGCTGGTGGACGCTGTAGCCGCGACCGACGCGCGACCAGAGCTCCTCGGCGATGTGCGGCGCCGCGGGCGCGATCATCAGAAGCAGCGTCTCGATCGCCGCCGACCACGCCGCCGGGCCGACGTTGCCGGCCTCCCGGGCGCGGACGAGGTGGTTCGTGTACTCCATCAGGCGCGCGAGCATCGTGTTGAAGCTGAACTTGTCGAGGTCTTCGGTGACGGTCTTGATCGTGCGGTGACGCTGGCGCTCCAGTTCGCGCGTCGCCGCTTCGTCTGACGCGCCGGTGCGCGGCGGTTCGAGGACGACGCTCCAGACACGGTGCAGCCAGCGCGAGATGCCCTCGATGCCCTGTGGCCGGTAGGGGCCGCCTTCGCCCCAGGGGCCGATGAACATGAGGTAGCAGCGGAACGTATCGGCGCCGTAGCTGCTGACGTAATCGTCCGGGTTGACGACGTTGCCGCGGCTCTTCGACATCTTCTCGCCGTCCGGGCCGAGGATGATGCCCTGGTTGTAGAGGTTTATAGCCGGCTCGTCGAAATCGAGCAGGCCGAGGTCGCGCATCGCTTTCGTGAAGAAGCGGAAGTACATCAGGTGCATCGTCGCGTGCTCGATGCCGCCGGTGTATTGCGCGACGGGCAGCCAGTCGCGCTTCGAGGGGTCGAAGGGGCCCTGGTCGTAGCCGGGGCTGAGGTAGCGGTACTGATACCAGGACGAATCGACAAATGTGTCCAGCGTGTCGGTCTCGCGCTCGGCGTCTTTGCCACACTGCGGGCACTTTACGTAACGGAAGCCCGCGTGGAACTTCAGCGGCGATTCGCCGGTCGGGACGAACTGGGCGTCCGCCGGCAAGACGACGGGCAGGTCTGACTCCGGGACGGGGACGGCGCCGCAGTCCGGGCAGTAGATGATCGGGATCGGCGTGCCCCAGTAGCGCTGGCGGCTGATCAGCCAGTCGCGCAGGCGGTACGTGATCGTCGCTTCGGCGAAGCCGCGCTCGGCGCCGTAAGCGACGACGTCGCGCTTGCCCTGATCGTTCGGCGTGCCGTCGAAGGGGCCGGAGTTGACCATCGTCCCAACTTCGACGTACGCCTCGCTGAGAGCCGAGCCTTGGTGTTGGAAGCCGGGGGATACCCCCGGGCCCCCGCTAAAGGGGCGTCCGGAGCCTGGTTCGACAGACTCAATCGACTCCGGTGGCGCGATTACGACATTGATCGGCAGGCCGTACTTCTGGGCGAACTCGAAGTCACGCTGGTCGTGCGCCGGCACGCCCATTACGGCGCCGGTGCCGTAGGTCGCGAGGACGTAGTCGCCGACGTAGATCGGCACGCGCTCGCCGTTGTAGGGGTTGGTGCAGTAGGCGCCGATGAAGACGCCGGTCTTCGTCTTGTCCGCGGCGGTGCGCTCGATCTCGGTCTGGTTGCGCGCCTGCTCGATGTAGTCCTCGACCTCGGTGATCCGGTCGCCGGTCGTCAGCTTCTCGACCAGCGGGTGCTCCGGCGCCAGGACCATGAAGGTGACGCCGTAGATCGTGTCCGGCCGCGTCGTGAAGACGCCGATCGAATCGTCCGAGGCTGGCGCAGCGTCAGCCCTCACCCGGCTACCGCCACCCTCTCCCTGAGGGAGAGGGGAAGCCGGAGCGGAGGCGTCCCCCTTTAGCGGGGTCTGGGG
>DATDPC010000117.1:0-32046 GCA_035292965.1 Dehalococcoidia bacterium
GACAAGAACGTCTTCAAATCGCTGCCGGAGGTGGGCGCCTTCGCCAGTGACCCGCCGAAGGCGCGCGCCGTCCTCGCCGCGTGGCTCAAGCCGAAGACGAAGCTCGAGCTCGCCGAGTGGGCCTGGAGCGCCGACATCCACCTTGGCACCGTCAACACGACGCGTGACATCGTCGCCCACCCGCAGCTCGCGGCGCGCGATTACTGGACGAAGGTCGGCGAATACGTCGTCCCCGGCCCGGCGGTGCGCTTCTCCCGCACGCCGATCGTCCTCGCCCGCCCCGCCCCCGCCCTCGGCGCCGACGAGGCGTTCGCGGACGCGTGGCTCGCCGATCCCGTTCGTCCTGAGCCAGCCCGCCCTGAGCCTGGCCGAAGGGAAGGACGCGAGGGTCCGCAGACGCCCCGCCTCGGCGAGGCGTTCGCCGGCCTGCGCGTCGTTGACTTCAGCTGGGTCGCCGTCGGGCCCCTCACCACCAAAGCCCTCGCCGATCACGGCGCAACCGTCGTCCGCGTCGAGTCCTCGACCCGCGTCGATTACCTGCGGACGCTGACGCCGTTCAAGGACGACGTCGTCGGCATCAACCGCAGCCACTACTACAACAACGTCAACACGTCGAAGCTCGGCGTCGCGCTCAACTTCGCGACCCCAGGCGGCCTCGCCCTCGCGCGCCGTCTCGCCGCCTGGGCGGACGTCGTCATCGAGAACTTCACGCCGGGGACGATGAAGCGCCTCGGCCTCGACTACGAGACGCTGAGCCGCGGCCGGCCGGAGCTGATCATGCTCAGCACCTGCCTCATGGGCCAGACTGGGCCCTGGGCGTCCTTCGCCGGCTACGGGCCCCACGGCGCCGCCATCGCCGGCTTGCACGCGATCACCGGCTGGCCCGATCGCGCCCCCTGCGGCCCAAACGGCCCCTATACAGACGTAATCGCGCCGCACTACAGCATCGCCGCGCTCTCCGCCGCGATCCTCGAACGGCGCAAGAGCGGCCTCGGCCAGTACATCGATATGTCCCAGATCGAAGCCGCGCTCCACTTCATCGAGCCCCTGCTGCTGGACGAGACGGTGAACGGGCGCACAGCAACCGCCCAGGGCCTCGATTCGCCAACCGCCTGCCCCCACGGCGTATACGCCACGCACGGCTCCGAGCGCTACATCGCCATCGCCGTCGAGACGCCGGCGCAGTGGCGCGCCCTCCGCTCGCTCACGCCCCTCGACGCCTTCGCGGACGCGCGCTACGACGCCTTCGAAGCGCGATACGCTTCTCGCGACGCGATCGACGCGGCGTTGTCAGCCTGGACGGCCGAACACGAGCCCTTCGAGCTCGAGGCACGCCTGATCGAAGCCGGCGTGCCGGCCTCGGTGGTGCAGCGCATGACCGATCTCCACGACGACCCGCAGCTCGCCGCGCGCGGCTTCTTTGTGCCGCTGCGTCACTCAGAGGTCGGCGAGCTTCCCTACGACGGGCTGATCACGCGCTTCTCGGCCAAGCAGCGCATGCTCCACAAGGCGTCGCCCTGCCTCGGCGAAGACACCGACTACGTCCTGCGAGAGCTCCTCGGCCTAACGCCGGACGAGATCGCCGACTACGCGGCGCAAGACGTCTTCGTCTAGCGCTCTCCTGCCCGATCTAGCCCTTACGCGCCGTGCGCTAAAACCCTCGCTTTGGCGCACAAATGTCTGTATTTCGACCCGATTCAACCGATAACTTACTGAGGGAGACCTTCGCGTTGGCAGCAAAGCCTCACAAATTCACCGATCTCAGCATCGGAACCGCCGCGCTAATCGACCAGTTCGCCGATAGCGTCATGGTCGTGGCGCCCGATAACACGGTCGTCTACGTCAACCCGGCGTTCGAGCGCGCGACCGGCTATACCCGCGACGAGGTCATCGGCCGCTCGCCGACGATGCTGAACGCCGTGGCACTGCCACCCGAAGTCCAGGACGAGATGTGGGGAAAGCTCTCCGCCGGCGAGCCCTTTCGGTTCATCTTCACCCGCCGCCGCAAAGACGGCGCCGAGTACGACGAAGGCACGATCATCTCGCCGATCTGCGACGAGAGCGGCAAACCGCGCTGGTTTCTGACGATCGGTCGCGCCATCCGCGATAGCCGCCACACCTTCGACACCTTCCGCCTGGTTGCGGACAACTCGCCCGCCGCGATCTACGTCGTTCAGGGTGACGCTGTCGCCTTCATCAACGACGAGTTCCAGCGCGTCACCGGCCATCAGCCGGCGCAGATCATCGGCGAGCCCTGGTGGAACATCGTCGTCGAGGACGATCGCGCTGCCGCCAGGCAAGCCTTCGATTCGGTGGAGGACCGCAACATTGTCCCGCACGAGCACCGCATCCTCAACCACAACGGAGACGTGCGCTGGATGCTCTCGACGATGCGGCCGGCCATGTTCAGCGGCCTCGGCGGGATCATCGGCAAGGCCGTCGTAGGCACGCTGATCGATATAACCGATCGTAAGCAGACTGAGCAGCAGCTCAAGCAGGCGTTCTCGCTCTACTTCGCCACCGTCGAGTCGACCACGGACGGCATCGTCGTCGTCGATCTCAACGGCCGCATCGTCGGCAACAACACGCGTTTCATCGATCTCTGGCGCTTCGCCGTGCGCAGCCTCCTTGGCCTCGAGGTCGCCCAGCTCGCCCCGACGATGATCGCGCAGCTGAAGGACCCGGAAGGCTTCAAGCGCGCCTTCGGCGATATCTTTGCCCTGCAAAGCAGCGATGAGAAGCGCGTCCTCGAGATGGCAGACGGCCGCGTCTTCGAGCTCAACTCCAAGCTCCAGATGATCGAAGGCGCCGTCGCCGGCCGCGTCTGGAGCTTCCGCGACGTCACCGAGCAGCGGAACGCGGAGATGAAGCTGCTCCAGATGGCCAGCTTCGATAGCCTCACCGGCCTGCTCAACCGCCGCAGCTTCCAGGAGAAGATGGACAGCGCTCTCGCCACGGAGGGCCGCGACGGCCAGCGCTCCGCCGTCCTCCTGCTCGACATCGACCACTTCAAGGACATCAACGACAGCCTCGGCCACGAAGCCGGCGACGAGGTCATTGTCCAGCTCGCCGCGCACCTGGCGGAGCATCTCACCGGCGGCATCGTCAGCCGCTTCGGCGGCGATGAGTTCGCGGTCTTCCTCACGGACGTAACGCCGCAGATGGCGCACGAAGTCGCCGAGCGCCTCCTCGCGACGATCGGCCGCCGCGGCTTCCGCGCCGCCGGCGCCCGGCTGCCGCTCACGGTCAGCATCGGCGTCGCCTGCTACCCGGTGGACGGCCGCTCCGTCCGCGAGCTCCTCTCCCGCGCCGACCTCGCGATGTACGAGGCCAAGGCAGCCGGCCGCAACGCCATCCACGTCTATACGCCGAAGCTCGAATCGAAGGGCAAGATCCAGTTCCGGCGCGATTGGCAGAACCGCCTTCGCACCGCCGTCGAGGAAGACGGCCTCGCCCTCTACGCCCAGCCCGTGGTCGACCTCGAAACCGGCGAGGTGACGCGCCACCAGCTCACCTACCGCCTGCGCAAAGGCCAGGGATCATGGATAGCGGCGCGAGAGCTACGCGCTATCGCCCACCAGATGGGGCTCAATCACCGAATCGACCGCTGGCAAATCGGCGAAGCGCTGCGGGTACTGCAGCAGCTGCAGGAGCACGATCAGCCCACTGCCCTCTCGCTAACCCTCGACGGGCGCGACCTGACCGACCCGGAGATGCTCGAGTTCCTTCGCCGCTCCGTCCACGATGCCGCTATCGACCCGGCCTACCTGATCATCGTCATCGAAGGCACCGAGGCGCTGAACGACCTGCGCGGCCAGCAGTTCGTCGACGCGATTCGTGCCATCGGCTGCCGCATTGCCATCGGCGACCTTGGCGGCAGCCACGCCGTCTTCCATCAGCTGCCCGGCCTGCCGCTCGATTTCATGAACATCGGTCCGACGTTCATCAGCGGCGTCGCCACGAGCAGCGTCGATCAGGAGCTGGTGCGGCTCTTCGTGCGCATGGCGCGCGTCCTCCACATCGAAACAGTCGCCGATGGCGTCGCCGATGAGGCGGCGCGCAACGTCCTCAAGTCGCTCGGGGTAGGCTGCGGCATTGGCCCGGTCTTCGGCCGCGCCCGTCCCGTAACCGCGCTCCTGAAGGCGGCAACTCACAGTGAGCCGCGGGCTGCTTGAAGCCCGGCCCAAAGGTGTGACCTTGGCGCTCCCCGCAACACGCCCCGCCCTGAACCTCGATAGCCTGTACGCGGCCTTCGATCAGATGGCAGATACCTTCCTGGTAACCGACAGGGACGCAAAGATCCTTTACGTCAATCCGGCGTTCGAGCGCGTGAGCGGCTACAGCCGCGCCGAGATCGTCGGCAAGCACACGCGCATCCTCCGGTCCGGCATCCACGCGCCAAAGGTCTACAGAGAGCTCTGGAAGAGCCTGATGGCTGGCAAGCCGTATCGGTTCACGTTCACCAACCGCAAGAAGAACGGCGACTTCTACGAAGAATCGGCACTGATCACGCCGATGCTCGACGTTAGCGGCCAGGTCGCCTACGTCGTCGCGCACGGCCGCGCCATCGAGCAGATCGCGCGCACCGATCGCGAGCTGATGCAGACGACGCTCACGGACCTCGCGAACCTCGATAGCCTTACCGGCGTGCCCAACCGGCGCCGCTTCCAGGAAGAAGTGAACTCATCGATCTCCCGCGGCGAGCACGGCGCCGTCCTCTTCATGGACGTCGACGACTTCAAGGCGATCAACGACAGCCTCGGCCACTCCGCCGGCGACGAGTTCCTCCGCAGCCTCGCAAACTGCCTCTCCGAGTGCCTGCGCCATAACGACGTCCTCGCCCGTCTCGGCGGCGACGAGTTCGCCGTCCTGCTTCGAGGCGCCACGCGGGCCGAGACAATAGTCGTGGCGCAGCGACTGCTCAAGGCGGTGCGCGAGATGCGCTCCGTCTCCTCAGACCAGCCAGTCTCATCGACCATCAGCATCGGCGCCGCCCTCTACCCAGCCCACGGCGCCTCCGTCGACGAGCTGCTGGGTCACGCGGACATGGCGATGTATCGCGTCAAGCGCGGCGGCCGTAACGGCCTCCACTTCTATCAGGCCAGCCATGGCTCCAAGTCCAGCAGCATGAGCCGCGTCGTCTGGAAGCAGAAGA
Source organism: Dehalococcoidia bacterium (assembly GCA_035292965.1). GTDB lineage: Bacteria > Chloroflexota > Dehalococcoidia > DSTF01 > WHTK01 > WHTK01. Next base: position 5,156 of record DATDPC010000117.1, read on the forward strand.
TCCTCGACGCTCTTGAGAACGACTGCTTCGTCCTCCACGCCCAACCGATTATCGAACTGAAGACGGGCCGCCTCGCCTGTTACGAACTGCTGCTCCGCCTGCGCGAGCCGAACGGCACGCTCGTCCATCCAGGCAAGTTCCTGCCCGCCGCCGAACAATCGGGCCTCATCCACCAGATCGATACCTGGGTGGTGCAGCAGAGCCTGACCATCGCCCACGAGTTGGCGATGGCGCCACGGCCGGTCAACATCGCCTTCAACCTATCCGCCACGGCGGTCGGCGATGCAGACCTGCTGGAGCTGTTCAAGCGTGAAGCGCTCCGGCTGCGCCTCGACCCAAGTCGCGTGAGCATCGAAGTGACCGAGACGGCGCTGATCTCCGACCTGCCGAAGGCGCGTGCCTTCCTCAACAGCCTCAAGGCGCTCGGCTTCCGCATCGCGCTCGATGACTTCGGCGCCGGTTTCTCCAGCTTCTCTCGCCTGAAGCAGGTCCCGGCCGACTACCTGAAGATCGATGGCAGCTTCATCGCAAACATCACGCGTAACCAGGAAGACCGCCACTTCGTCAGGGCAATCGCCAACCTCGCCTCCGGCCTCGGCATCGGCGCCGTCGCGGAGTACATCCAGGACGAAGAAACGATGACGATCCTCCGGGACCTCGGCGTGATGTACGGGCAGGGCTTCTACATCGGCCGGCCGATCCCGCTAACCCGCATCCTCGACGCGCACCTGGCCGCGTAGGTCCTCGCCCCGCCGTGCGTATTATATCGCGCTGCGATTTACTCGCTGGCGCAGTTGACTCTATGTCCCCGCCGTCTCATCGTTTGTGATACCTATGACAAACCAGATCGACTCCGCCTTGGACGCTGCACACCTACAGAACACGGCAGCGCGCGATTTCGTGCGCCAATGGGCCGCCCATACCCAGCCCGACAGGATCGAAGTAGTAAGCGCCGCCGACGACGACCGCCTCCTGCGCGAGGCGCTCGCCGCCGGCGAGGTCCAGGAAGTCGCCGGCAACCGCTACTACTCCCGCTCCTACTCGAAAGACACGGCCCGATCGGAGGAGCGCACCTTCGTCGCGACCAGCAACCCGGCTGACAAGGGCGCCTACAACAACTGGGTCCTCGCCGCCGAGCTGAAGCCGAAGGTCGAAGCGCTCATGGCGGGCGCCTCCCGCGGCAAGACGATGTACGTCGTGCCGTACCTGATGTCGCCGCCCGGCTCCCCGCTCGCCGCCTACGCCGCCGGCGTCGAGCTGACCGACAGCCGCGTCGTCGTGCTCCACATGATCCGCATGGCCCGCGTCGGTCCTGAGCACGTCGATTCGTTAGCCGATCAGTCGCACTTCGTCCGCGGCGTCCACGTCACCGGCGATCTCGAGAACCTAGAGCAAGGCACGCCCAACGATAAGCGCTACTTCGTCACCGTCGCCGACGAGCGCCTGATCCTCCACTTCGGCTCCTCCTACGGCGGCAACGCGCTCCTGGGCAAGATCGCCCACGGCCTCCGCCAGGCGTCCTTTGACGGCCAGGCCTCGCGCCGCTTCCTCGCCGAGCAGTTCATGCTGATCGGCGTCCTCGATCGCGAAACCGGCGCCACGTCTTACATCTGCGGCGGTTTCCCCAGCGCCTCCGGCAAGACAAACCTGGCGATGATGGTGCCGCCGGCCTCCCTGGCGAAGCGCTACGACGTCCACTTCCTCGGTGACGACATCGCCTGGATCTACCTCGACGAGAGCGACGGCAAGCTCTACGCGCTCAACCCGGAGTACGGCGTCTTCGGCGTCGCCAAGGACACGAACGAGCAGAGCAACCCGAACGCCATCGCCGCGATCGCCCCGGGCACGAAGACGCTCTTCACCAACACCGCCTACAACGAGGCGAAAAAGGACGTCTGGTGGGAAGGCAAGACGCCGCGGCCGCCGGAAGACGTCTCCGGCTGGCGCGACTGGCGCGGCGACTTGATCAGCGACCGCCCCCTCGATCGCCAGCGCTCCGGCGCCGCCGGCGACGAGTGGTCTCACCCCAACAGCCGCTTCACGACGACGCTCGCGAACGTCCCCAACCTCAGCCCCGAGGCGAACAACCCCAAGGGCGTCCCGATCGACGCGATCATCTTCGGCGGGCGCGTCAAGGACCGCGAGCCGCTGATCCGGGCGATGCGTGACGTCGCCGATGGCGTCTACGATGGCCTCACCCTCGGCGCCGAGGCCACCTTCGCCGCCGAGAACACCGAGGGCGTAATGCGCTACGACCCGATGTCGATGCGGCCGTTCATGTCCTACTCGGAGGGTCACTACGCCCAGCGCTGGCTAGAAGTAATCGGCGCCGCCGGCGACCGCCCCGTCTTCGCCCACGTCAACTGGTTCCAGCGCGAAGCCGATGGCCGCTACATCTGGCCCGGCTACGGCGATAACCTGCGCGCCCTGCTCTGGCTGCTCCGCTTCAAAACAGGCAGCGTCCACGGCCGCGAAACGCCGATCGGCGCGCTGCCGCTCGAGTCGGAGTTGCCGCTCGAAGGCATCGACCTGTCACCGGAGGCGCTGCAGAAGCTGCTTACCGTCGACGTAGAACGCTGGCAGCGCGAGGTCGCGAGCCGCGAAGCCCTCCTCGCCGGCTGGCCGAACCTACCGGCCGCGATCTGGGAAGCGCACCGCCGCCTGGCAGCCGCGCTTCAGTAACCTTTACCTAATCGGGCTCTGCTCGTCTGCTGGTCGCCTCAGGCCGACTTCTGCCTCTCGTAGGGCAGTCCGTCCGAAAGCAGGCTCATCGCGACGATCGCGTCGCGGTTCACCAGCGCCACTGACGCCTCATGGAAAGAACCGTCTTCGAGCTCGATGCGCGCGATCGTCAGGGGGAAGAAGCGGGAGAACACGCTCGGGTCCGGACGGACCTTACCGGAGCCCGGCGTCAGGTGCGCCATACCTTCGATTCTGAACGGCGGGATCAGGATCGCCACCGGCGTCTGAACCGTCGCGCTGCGACCGACGGTCGAGGTTAGCAGAGCTCGACGTCGCGTCTGCTCCTGCGTCTCGCGCGGGATCGCGACGACGATCGAAGATTTGTCGACGCTGAGCGTGTGATAGGAGCGCGGATGGCGATCGCGGTCGTAGTTGACCGTCGCCTCCTCCAGGTCCAGCAGTTCGCCTTCGCCGTTGAGCACGTCGACAAGCCGCCGCCGATTTTCGACGCGGTTAGTCAGACCACTGATCCAGGCGCCCGCCAGAACGAGGTCAACTAATAGAGGACCCGAAGGGCCATCATTCATCTCTATAGAATTTGTCGGCGTTTTCCTAGTTTATTGGAGAGAATTGGGCATCTTTTAGGCTCGCAAACGAATCTAAAAGTCCAGTAGCGAACTGTGCTAGATTCGCTTTCGGAAGGCCTATGCCAGAAGGCTTGCAAGGTCATTCTTACGGCTGAGGATGTCTGCCCACGGGTCGCCATCTTTCGCCAGGCGCTCCGGGACGCTGCGCAGGTTCAGCGAAAGCGGCTCGATTCTCGCCAGCGCAGACCACGCGATCGGCGCCGAAACGCCCGCCCATGGCGTCGGCCGCAGCGAATACTGCGCCGCCAGCGTCTTGCCGCGCGTGTTCTGGTTCGCGTCGAAGAAGATCTTGCCGCTGCGCTTGCTCGTGTCCCACTCCATCGTCACGTCTTTTGGGTGCTCCTGAATCAGGAAGCGCCCCAGCGTCTGCGTCGCGACGCGAACCTCGTCGTAGTCGTAGTGGCGCAGGATCGGCACGTAGATGTGGATCCCCGTCTTGCCCGTCGTCTTCACAAACGACGACAGCTTCAGCGAATCGAGCAGCTCCTTGAGGCTCAGCGCGATCTCGACGCTCTTCTTCCAGGCGCGGACGTTGAACTCGGGCTCGGCGCCCTCCGCCTCTTCGCCGGAATATATGTACGGGTCGAGGTCGAAGACCATGAAGTCTGGGTAGTTCAGCGCCGAGGCCTCCAGCTTCGCCTCGGAGCCGCTGAACGTCTTCGTGCGGCCGTGGGCGTCTGGCTCCGGCTCGACGCGCGCCATCGAGGCGTGCAACTCCAGGTCGGCGAGCTGCGCCAGCCAGACCAGCGTCGCCAGGTTGTTGCAGAGGATGTACTCGCCGTCTTTCTTGCGGTCCTGCGACCAGATCGAGACCGTCTCGACGAAGCCCGGGATCGGCTGCTCGTAGTGCTTCTGGTAGAACGGCGCCGCCGCGATGCCGTTGGGGTAGCGAGTCAGCGTCAGCGGCCGGTCGCGCAGGTGGGGCAGCAGCCACGGCGCGACCTTTACATAATATGCAATGAGGTCTCGCTTAAGCAGCGCCGGCGCCGCGTTGTGCGGCGGCCAGAACTCCTTGTCCAGGTTCGTCAGCTTGATCGTCTCGCCCTGCACGTCGACCGGGAACGTCGCCTTCGGGTTCTCGAGCTGCGCCAGCACGCTCGCCGCCGCCGCATCGACATCTGAAGGGGAGCGCCCGCCCTCCACATCTCCACCGACCGCGCTCCCTCTTGGCGAGCCTGCGATGGCCGGCGTCGACACGACCACATCGGCATCAGCCGGCAGTTCTCTACGCACCTGCGACGCGAGCTTGTCGTCGCGCAGGCCGACGAACACGGGCGCGCGCAGCTTGGCGTCGTCCGTCCACTCGGCGAACTTGACCTGCGCTACGAGCTCCGGCTTCAGCCACGTCAGCTTCGGCCGGGACGGCAGCTTGTCCGCGAACGGCGATTCGTCCGTCTCGAGGCGCTCGAGCTGCTTCTGAACCTCGCGCAGCTCCTCGTCGTTGAAGCCGCTGCCGACGTTGCCCGCCCAGCGTAGTCCTTCCCCTGAAGGACCCTCGTCGTCGTAGTAGCCGAGCACGAGCGCGCCGAAGTGCTTCGCCCGCGAACCCTCGCCCGGCGTGTAGCCGCCGACGACGAACTCCTGCTCCTGTACCGCCTTCACCTTCAGCCATGTCCTGCCGCGCACGCCGCCTTGATATGGAGAGTTCGAACGCTTGCCGACGACGCCCTCGAAGCCAAGCCGGCGCGCCGTCTTTTCCACCGCCGGCCCATCCTCCTCGACGTAGCTGACGAGGCGGACGTTCTCGCTGCTGCGCAGGTGCGTCTCCAGCAGCGCTTTACGCTCCCGCAGTGGCACGGCGCGCAGGTCGTAGCCGTCGAGGTACAGCAGATCGAAGACGAAGTAGACCAGTGGCGTCTCGCCGCCAGACTTGCCGTACGTCTGCAGCAGCTGGAAGCGCGGCACGCCGCCCTCGTCGAGGGCGCAGACCTCGCCGTCGAGCACGATCGTCTGCGCCGGCTGCCGCGCCAGAGCCTCCGCGACCGGCGCGTACTGCTTCGTCATGTCGATGCCGCGGCGGCTCTTGATCTCGACTCTGCCGTCTTTAACGAACGCGAGCGCCCGCACGCCGTCGAGCTTCGGTTCCCAGAGCCAGCCCTGCCGGTCGAACGCCTCGTCGACCAGCGTCGCCAGCATCGGCTTCTCCTTGCGCGAATCGAGGAACGGCGCCTGGCGCGCCGCCGGGTGCGCCTCCAGCGCCGCCGTCGCCGCGTTCGGCAGACGGCCCTCCTTCAGGTCCGCGATCGTCAGGCCGCTGCGCACCGATTTGTCTTCCAGCAGTACGTCGCGGTCGGAGACGTGCTCGTCTTTGTGCTTGATCATCAGCCAGCTGTCCGGCGCGTACTTCGTCTTCACGAGCGCGAAGGAGCCCCGCAGCTTCTTCCCCTGCAGCGTCACCGAGACCTTGCCCTTCGCGATGCCCTCGTTCATCCGCCGCGAGCCCTCTTCTTTGTCGTCCCAGGAGGTGACGCCGTCTTCGTCCGGCGTGTAGATGCCTTCGTCCCAGACGATCACCTGGCCGCCGCCGTACTCGCCCTTCGGGATCACGCCCTCGAAGTTGCGGTACTCGTAGGGGTGGTCCTCCGTCATCACCGCCAGCCGCCGCACCTTCGGGTCGAGCGTCGGGCCGTTCGGCAGCGGCCACGACTTCAGCACGCCATCGACCTCGAGGCGAAAGTCCCAGTGCATCCGCCGCGCCGCGTGTTGCTGCACGACGAAGACGAGGTTGCGCGCCGACGCGTCCGGGTCGCCGGGCGGCGGCCCTTCGACAAGCTCGGGACGGGGCTCCGGTGTCTTCGTGAAGTCCCGCTTCTTGCGATAGCGCTCCAGGCTGGCGTCGACGTTCTTAGGCTTAGGCACGTTCAGATCGTAGGTTCACGCCGTCACCTTCGCAACGCCGCAACCCTACAGCAGAGCCGGGTAGCTAACGCGCCCGTCCTCGACGCGCGCCGACGGCGTCAGCGCGTGCTCGCGCGGCTTCCCGCCGATCAGGTGCACGACCTCGACGCCGCGCGCCAGCAGCGCATCGGCGATCAGCGACCGGTGGCAGCGCCACGGCACCGATTCGGCGCACATCACCGCAACACGCTGCCCCTGCGCCACGTCGATCAGCGTCTCGAGCGCCTCAGAGCCCTCCGGCGTCGCGATGTAGTCGGCGAAGCCGCGAAAGCCCTCGTCTCGCAGGCCAAGGTTCGTCGAGTTTGATCCAGGCGCGCGGCGGCCGCCCAGCGCCTCGGCGTGTCGATACGTAATCTTGTTCAGCGCCAGCGTCGCCGCCAGCGCTTCGGCGTTGAACTGCGGGTTGCGTCTCGAAGCCGGGTAGCGGCGTACGTCGACCAGCAGCTCGATATCGGCGCGCTTCAGCGCTTCGATAAGCTCCTCGACCGGCCGGTTCGAGTGCCCGGCCGTCCAGACCGTGGTCATCCGTCCAGTTTGCTCCTCTCCGGACGCGCCCGTAACCTTAGAGTCAAAGTCGATGCTGTTCCTCGGTCACATCGCCGCCAGCCTGCTCCTCGCCGACGCCACGGATTCAGACCGCACGACGGTCGTCGCCGGGGCGATGCTGCCGGACGTCACGGACAAGACCGGGGCCTGGATCCTCCACAAGCAGCCTTCGCGCTGGCTGGCGCACGGCCTGCCGTTCTTCACGCTCGTAGCGCTGCTAACCCGCGCCGACCCGGACGCGAGGCGCAGTCGCGGCTTCATCCTCGGCTACGCGGGCCATCTGCTCTGCGACCTCTGGGCCGGCGATAAAGTGCCGTGGTTCGCGCCGTTCGAGAAGCAGCGCCCACCGAGGTACAACCGCTCGCTGCTGTACTACCTCGTCTACCTGTTGCCGGAGTTCATCGGCGCTGCGATCATCTGGCGCCTCGTCGGTAAACCCGAGGATGAGTCTGGTCGAACCTAGTACGCGCCGCGGCCGAGCAGGACGCAGGGCAGCGTCTTCAGCACGATGCGCAGGTCGAGCAGCAGCGATCGCTTCTCGATGTACTTGTAGTCCAACTCGACCATCTCATCGAAGCTGAGGTCGCTGCGGCCGCTGACCTGCCAGAGGCCGGTAAGGCCCGGCAGCACCAGCAGGCGGCGCAGCTGGATACCCTCGTAGCCGGGTAGCTCGCGCGGCAGCGGCGGCCGCGGCCCGACGATGCTCATCTCCCCGGCGAGGACGTTGAATAGCTGTGGCAGCTCGTCCAGGCTGAAGCGTCGCAGCAGGCGTCCGGCGCGCGTTATCCGCGGATCGCTACGCATCTTGAACAGCGGCCCCGTTGATTCGTTCTGCGCCGCGAGCTCGCCGGTGACGTCTTCGTGTGTCGAGCACATGGTGCGGAACTTGAGCATGCCGAACGGCTTCGCGTTCTTGCCGAGGCGCTCCTGCCGGAAGAAGACCGGCCCGCGCGAGTCGATCGTAATCATCGCCGCGATCAGCAGCATCACCGGCAGCGACAGCAAGACGGCGCTCAACGACAGGACGATGTCGAAGCCGCGCTTCGTCGCGTCGTAGAATCCCCAGCGCGCCGGTTCGAAGCGCTCGCGCGCCGTAACAACCTCGAGCACGCGCTCGCGGATGATCGCCCGCGTCGACGGGTCCAGCACCGCCGTGCCGAGCTGGCGCGCCTGCGCCGCCGAAGCGCCTGCGACTCTCGTCCGGTCCGAAGTCGCCATCAGCGCGAACCTCGCCGGACGCCGCCGTATTGAGGGAGAAGGAGAGTGTTGTTCTGTGGTCGGGGCATCCTTGCCAATCCTGAAACCGGTGGCTGTTGCCGGGTTCACCATTGGCTGCCCTCCCGTACTCCGGAAGGACGACTTCGGGGCTCCTAGGTGACCAGTAGAGGTGTCCATCCTTGGACGCCTTCCCCGAAGCATGCCTCAACAGCCTGTTTGCCTTGAGTTCAAATATCCAAACGTCGCCTGCGCGAAGCTGTTACAGGACGTGAAGCCCAAGCGACAAGAAGGCGCCGCACGTGCAGTACGCGCGCTACAAGGAGAAGAAGCTCGAATCAGACGCGACTGATGTGTCTGGCCGCCAAAATACTGAGGGGAGCAGTGTCAAATGGCCCACCAAGACCGGCCACACGGCCCATGAACTCCCGCCCGAATACGTCGACCATGAAAGTGCGGAGACTTCTACCGCCGGGAGGCCAACTGTCGTGCAAACCTGGCTCTTTCTGACGATCTGGCGCAAGACCGCCCTCACCGCGCTCGGCGCCGCGGCCGTGTCCGCGCTCGTACTCGCCTGCGGCGGCGGCTCCGACGCCCCGGCGACCAGCACCCAGCCGGCTGCATCGGCAACCGCGGCGATCCAGGCTTCCGGGCCCGGAACGATTACCGTCTCCTTCGCCGCGATCCGGAACCAGTCCGGCCGCGTGCTACTCGTCTTCGCCACCCGCGAAGGCGGCGGGCCTCAGTTGGCGCGTCTCTGCATCCCGATCACGTCTAACTCATTCGCGACCACCGGCATCGTCATGACCGAAATGCCCTCCGGCGGCGACCCCTGCGGCGCAACTACGGCTGCCACCAGCTTCCCGGAGGGTCGCTACACGCTGACCGCCGGTATCTATGCTCCGCCCTCGCAGTCCCCCGACAAGCAGATAACTCAGACTGTAGAGGTCAAGGGCAATGCCTCCGTCTCGCTCAACGGCGACGCCCTCTCTCGCTAGCCACCGCTCACAGAAGCAGAACGCTCATCCTGAAGCACTCGAAGAGCCTGCCCTGAGTTGTCGTCTACGCCCGGGAGGGATGCCGGCTGCTAAGCCCTAAGCGTGGCGCAGGTTCTTGGCGCGGAGAAAGATTACCAGCGACAGCAACGAGACCGAACCGCCCATGATTGCCGCCGCCGTCGGCGCACCGATTGCGCTCGCCGTCGTGCCGGCGAAGAGCGCGCCCAGCGGCATCAGCCCCATATTCAGCATGTAGATGCCCATGACGCGTCCGCGCAGATGATCCGGGACGATCATCTGCAGCAGCGTCTGGTTCATTGTCAGGTAGACCATCTGGCAGGCGCCGGCGACGACCAAGATCGCCATGCTGAGCAAGAAGTTCTGCGACAGCGCGAAGGCAACTATCGTCAAGCCCATCGCGAAGATCGCTCCGAACAGGACGAGCCCCTTGTTACGCAGGTTGCTCAGCGACGCCAGGGTTAGCGTCCCGAGGACGGCGCCAACGCCTGTAGCCGACATCAATAGCCCGAAGCCGCTGGGGCCGTGATGCAGGATGTCTTTCGCGAAGACCGGCAGCAGCGTCATGTAAGGCATGCCGATGACCATCGGCACCAGCGCCAGCGTCATCTGCAGACGCAGCTGCGGCTCGTTCCAGACGTAGCGGGCGCCCTCGATTAGGTTCTCGCGCACCGAGGCCTCGGATAACCTCGCAGAAGGCGGAACGACCATCGGCACTACGAGGAGGATGACGCAGACGTATGCGAGCGCCTGCAGGACGAAGTTCTCGCCCGGACCCAGCACCACCAGCAGCACGCCGCCGATCGTCGGTCCGAAAGCCCGCGTCACGTTGAAGGCCGCGGAGTTCAGCGCCAACGCATTCAGCAGCGACTCTCTGGGAACAAGGTTGGGGACCACAGACTGGCGTACTGGGTTGTTAAACGCCCAGGCGATGCCGGTCACAAACGTGAAGGCAAACAGATGCCAGACGTGCAGCTGCCCCAGGAAGATGATCGCCGCCAGGATCGCCGTCGCGACCAGAAGCAGGTACTGCGTCGATTGGAGCAGCCACTTGCGCTCGACACGGTCCGCGGCAACGCCGCCAAACGGCCCGAGGATCAGGACTGGCAACGCCCGGAAGCCGTTGATCGCTCCCAGCAGGAAGATCGAGTTAGTCATGTCGTAGGCAAGCCAAGGGACCGTGATCTGCTGAATCCACTGGCCGGCGCTGGCGAATAGCGTGCCCGTCCAGAGCAGACGATAGTCGCGGTAGGCGAGCGAATGGAAGGTCGAAAGGCGGGTAGCGCGCGTCTGACCGGCCGTCTCTTCGAGGACGGCGGTAGATGCGGCGCCCGGCGGCAGGTCGGTTCGGCCGACGGCTGCTTCGGTCACGGCGCGATCGCCCGTGGCAAACTGACGACGGTGGAGGAAATCAAGCTTCCTCAGCTTATCAGACTCTACCGTGTACGTGAACGTCGGCCATAGGGTGAAGGCATAGTGCATAGCAATCGTGCATAGGCCCGGTGCATGAAACGTCGGTGTTCTGCACTATGTCCCCTGCCCACAACAGCGCTCCGCCAACTTCGTTTCGTTGCCCAATGACCGCAAAAGCCGTCTCAGACAAGAATGTCTAGGCGTTTCGCCACGCCGCGCCCCGTTGTATTCTTGCAGGCGCCCGTCCGCACGCGTCTCAACTTCGAAAGGGAGAATTCGCTATATGAGCACGACTTTCCAGACCAGCCCGAAATACCTCTGGACGAGCGAGAGCGTCACCGAAGGCCACCCGGACAAGGTCTGTGACCAGCTCTCAGACGCCGTCCTCGACTGGTGCCTCACCCAGACACCCAACGCCCGCGTCGCCTGCGAGGCGAGCGTCAAGGCAGACGAGAACGAAGACTACGTCTGGATCTACGGCGAAGTAACGCCCCTCCCGCCGAAGGAAGTCGTCGACCAGCTCGTGCGCAAGACTCTCACCGAGATCGGCTACACGGACCGCGCCTTCGGCACCAGCGCTGAGACCGCCACCGTCGAAGTCCACCTCATCGGCCAGTCGGCCGACATCGCCCTCGGCGTCGACAAGTCGTTCGAGGCCAAGGCCGGCGACAAGGACGAGATGGACACCGGCGCCGGCGACCAGGGCATGATGATCGGCTTCGCCTGCGACGAGACGCGCGAGCTCATGCCCGCGCCCATCGCTTACGCCCACCGCCTCACCCGCCGTCTCGCCGAAGTGCGCAAGAACGGCACCCTCCCCTGGCTCCGCCCCGACGGCAAGAGCCAGGTCACCGTCGAGTACCACTACGGCAAGGTCGCCCGTATCGACACCGTCGTCATCTCGACGCAGCACAGCCCGGATGTCAGCAACGAGACGATTCACGCCGAAGTCCGCAAGCACGTCATCGACCCGGTGATCGACGCCAACCTGATGGACAAGGACACCAAGTTCTTCATCAACCCCACCGGCCGCTTCGTCGTCGGTGGCCCCTTCGGTGACTCCGGCCTCACCGGCCGCAAGATCATCGTCGACACCTACGGCGGTATGGCCCGCCACGGTGGTGGCGCCTTCAGCGGCAAAGACCCGACGAAGGTCGACCGCTCCGCCGCCTACGCCGCCCGCTGGGTCGCCAAGAACGTCGTCGCCGCCGGTCTCGCCAGCCGCTGCGAGCTGCAGCTTGCCTACGCGATCGGCGTCGCCAAGCCGATGAACATCTCGGTCGAGTGCTCCGGCACCGAGACCGTGCCGATCGACATCATCGAGAAGGCGATCGACGCGACGTTCGACCTGCGGCCTGCCGCCATCATCAAGGCGCTTGACCTTCGACGCCCGATCTACAAGCAGACCGCCGCCTACGGCCACTTCGGCCGTGAGGACCTCGACCTCCCCTGGGAGCGCCTCGACAAGGTCAGCGAGCTCAAGGACCAGGTCAGCAGGCTGCAGGGCAAGTAACCGGAAAACGTCGCGCAGGGCGGCCGCTGTGACTGGCAACGGCCCGCCCTCTGCGATAGAATAGGTGCTGCTGAGGAGCGCTGCGTCCCTTCGCAAGACGGGGGTCAGGCTCAGCAAGACAAACGGCGCTCGCATCAATCCGGTGCGGGCGCTTCGTTTTCTTCGGAGCACCGCGATAGAGACGCAGGGGTGGAGCGGACGTCTGAGGGCGTCTCTCACTTCCAGTGTCACAGACGAAAGGAGCTCTGAATGACCACCCTAAGCCCCAACGAGTACCGCATCGCCGACATCGGCCAGGCCGATTTCGGACGCAAGGAGATCGCCATCGCAGAGTCGGAGATGCCGGCGCTGATGGCGATCCGCAAGGAGTACTCCGCCACGCAGCCCCTCAGGGGCGCGCGTATCTCCGGCTCGCTCCACATGACGATTCAGACCGCCGTCCTGATCGAGACGCTCGTAGCGCTCGGCGCCGAGGTGCGCTGGGCCTCCTGCAACGTCTTCTCGACCCAGGACCACGCCGCCGCGGCGATCGCCGCCGGTGGCACGCCCGTCTTCGCCTACAAAGGCGAAGGCATGGAAGAGTACTGGGAGTTCACCCACCGCATCCTCCAGTTCCCCAACGGCCAGGGCCCCAACATGATCCTCGATGACGGTGGCGACGCCACCCTGCTCGTCCACCTCGGCTCCCTCGCCGAGCAAGACCGCAGCGTGCTCGACAACCCGAAGAGTGAAGAAGAGGAGTTCCTCTTCGCCGCGATCAAGAAGCGCCTCGACTCCGACCCCGGCATGTACTCGCGCATCGCCAGGGACATCAAGGGCGTCACCGAAGAAACGACAACCGGCGTGCACCGCCTCTACCAGATGGCGAAGGAGGAGCGCCTGCTCTTCCCCGCGATCAACGTCAACGACTCGGTGACCAAGTCGAAGTTCGACAACATCTACGGCTGCCGCGAGTCGCTCGTCGACGGCATCAAGCGCGCGACAGACGTCATGATCGCCGGCAAGATCGCCGTCGTCGCCGGCTACGGCGAGGTCGGTAAGGGCTCTGCCCAGGCGCTGCGCGGTCTCCAGGCCCAGGTCTGGGTCACCGAAATCGACCCGATCTGCGCGCTGCAGGCGGCGATGGAGGGCTACCGCGTCGTCACGATGGAGTACGCCGCCGACAAGGCAGACATCTTCGTCACTGCCACCGGCAACTTCCACGTGATCACCCACGAGCACATGAAGGCGATGAAGAACAACGCCATCGTCTGCAACATCGGTCACTTCGACAACGAGATCGACGTCGCCAGCCTGAAGAACTACGACTGGGACAACATCAAGCCCCAGGTCGACCACATCATCTTCCCGGACGGCAAGCGGATCATCCTCTTGTCGGAAGGACGGCTCGTCAACCTCGGCAACGGAACCGGCCACCCCTCGTACGTGATGAGCTCCTCCTTCGCCAACCAGGTGCTGGCCCAGATCGAGCTGTTCACGCGCACCTCGAATTACCCAATCGGCGTCTACATCCTACCGAAGGCTCTGGACGAGAAGGTCGCCCGCCTCCAGCTCACCCGCCTGGACGCCCAGCTAACCGAGCTAACCGACCAGCAGGCAACCTACCTCGGCCTCAGCAAGAGCGGCCCGTACAAGGTCGATCACTACCGCTACTAGCGAACGGCACGTCCGGCGACGCACTCGGAGCGCCCCTTTAGCGGGGATCTGGGGTGTCCCCCAGCTTCGATGCCGAAGCCCGTACAAGGTCGATCACTACCGCTACTAATCCGAACACCCTCTCCCTCGAGGGAGAGGGCAGGGTGAGGGTGATCGACGGGCCGTCCGCAGTGGACGGCCCGTCGATCTTTAACCCGAGTCGTATTGCAACGCCCAGCGCACGCGACTATCCTCATCGCGCTAAGCGTTTACGGGAGGTAGATCATGACCGCCGAAGCCCTGCGTATGTCCGTCCGCGGACCCGTCCTCACCCAGGCCGACCCCGGCTACGAAGAAGCCCGCAAAGTCTGGAACGGCAACATCGATAGACACCCTGCGCTGATCGCGCGCTGCACCGGCGTTGCGGACGTGATCAACGCCGTCAACTTCGCCCGCGACAACAACCTGGTGATTGCGCTGCGCGGTGGTGCTCACAACGCGGCGGGGCATGCCACGTGCGACGGCGGCATCGTCCTCGATCTGTCCGGCATGAAGGGCATACGCGTGGATCCGGTGGCTCGCACCGCGCAGGCACAGCCCGGCCTCACCTGGGCCGAGTTCGACCGGGAGACCCAGGCATTTGGTCTCGCGACCACTGGCGGCACGGTATCCAACACCGGCATTGCAGGGCTGACGCTTGGTGGCGGCATCGGTTGGTTGAGTGGCATGCACGGACTGAGCTGCGACAACCTGCTCTCCGCTGACGTGGTGACGGCTGACGGGCGATTCTTACACGCCAGCGCGGATGAGAACCCGGACCTGTTCTGGGCGCTGCGCGGCGGCGGCGGCAACTTCGGCGTCGTCACATCGTTTGAATACCGCCTGCACCCTGTCGGACCGATCGTCCTCGGCGGTCTGGTTCTGCATCCTATCGACAAGGCGCGAGAGCTCCTGGCGTTCTTCCGCGAGTTCTCGAGCGAATTGCCGGACGAAGCGTTCAGCGCTTTCGTCATGCTCTCAATGCCAGACGGCACGCCGCTGGCGGGTTACATCCTCTGCTATAGCGCTGCGCTCGAAGAGGGCGAGCGCGTCTTCGAGAAAATACGCAAGTTCGGTTCGCCCGTCGTCGACGCCGTCCAGCCGATGCCATACGAGGTCCGCCAGGGCTTGATCGATGATGGCGTCGCGCCTCACGGCTGGCAGCGCTACTGGAAGTCAGGCTTCGCCAACGAGCCGAGTGACGCCCTGCTGGATAGGCTTGCCGAGGCCGGCAAGACCAGAACCTCGCCCATGACAGCTCTGGCGATCTTCCCGTTCCACGGCGCAATGATCAGGGTTCCCTCTGATGCAACCGCCTTTGCGATCAGGCGGCCCGGTTGGGACGTCAACCTGATCTCACAATGGCTCGACCCAGCAGAGTCGGAGAAGCACATCGCCTGGACTCGCGAAATGTGGCAAAGCATCGAGCCCCACACATCTGGCGGGGCTTACATCAATCACATCGCCGCCGACGACAAGCCGGAGAAGGTGCGAGCGTCTTACGGTGCCAACTACGACCGGTTGGCCAAGATCAAAGCGAAGTACGACCCGCAAAACCTGTTTCGGCTCAACGCCAACATCAGGCCGGCCGGCTGAGGCAGCATGGGACTTGCTATACCAGCGTAGACTGAGGCACCAAGGAGGACCCACATGCCTAAGTATCTCGTGTCGGCAAATTATTCCGCCGGAGCCGGCGTCAAGGGCCTGCTCGCTGATGGCGGCACCAAGCGTGTCGAGGCGGTCAAGCGGCTCGTCGAATCCGTCGGCGGGAAGTTGGAGGCGTTCTATTTCGCTTTTGGCGACACGGACGCCTTCGTGATCATCGACGTTCCGGACTCCGTTACCGGTGCCGCGATTTCGCTGACGGTTAACGCCAGTGGCCTCGCTTCCTGCAACGCGATCCAGCTGCTGACGGCGGCAGAGATCGACCGCGCCGCAAAGATGTCACCGGCATACGACGCACCTGGACCCTCAGCCTAGAGGAGTCTCTGCAACCGCACATGGCGGGAGCCGCGTGACGCGCTCGCTTGCTTTGCCATGCTCCAAGCAGCGTAGGTAAACTGTGCCGACTAGCCCCATAGCAACAAGAGGGAGATAAGCAGATGGCTTTCAAGTACCGCGCCGACCACGTAGGCAGCTTCCTGCGGCCGCAGCACCTGCTCGATGCCCGCCACAACCCGAACACGACCCACGAACAGCTCAAGGCGCTCGAGGATCAGGAGATCCTCAAGGTGATCGAGAAGCAGAAGCAGCTTGGCTTCAAGATCTTCACTGACGGCGAGCTGCGTCGCTTCACCTTCATGAGCGACTTCAACGACTCCGTCACCGGCCTCGACACCGGAACCGGCGTGCAGCGTCAGTGGGCCGGTGGCCAGGGCAGCCACGCTACGACGCTCCAGGTCTCCGGCGTCGTCATCGACAAGGTGAAGCAGACGCGGCGCCTCACGAAGCACGAGACCGACTTCGTGCTTCAGCACAGCCCCGGCGACGTCAAAGTCACCCTGCCGACGGTCAACCAGTTCCCGGCGATCGCCTATAAGAAGGGGATCAGCGACAAGGTCTACCCCACCTACTCAGACTTCCTCTGGGACATCGTCCCCATCGTCCACTCCGAGATCAAAGCGCTCTGCGATGAGGGCGTGAAGTACATCCAGATCGACGCGCCGCGCTACAGCTACTACATCGACCCTAAGTGGCGCGACTACGTCAAGAACGAGATGGGCAAGGACCCCGACGAAGCCCTCGACGAAGCGATCGCCGTCGATAACGCCTGCCTCGAGGGGATCAAGCGCGAGGGCGTCGTCATCTGCATCCACCTCTGCCGCGGCAACAACCGCAGCGAGTGGTACGCCGAAGGCGGCTACGACCCGATCGCCGAGAAGCTGTTCAGCGAGCTCAACGTCGACGCCTTCTCGCTCGAGTACGAAGACGAACGCTCCGGCTCCTTCGAGCCCCTGCGCTTCGTCCCGCGCGACAAGCAGGTAATCCTCGGCCTCGTCAGCAGCAAGCTCGCCCGCCTCGAGTCTCAGGACGACCTGATCAGGCGCATCGAAGAAGCCTCGAAGTACGTCTCGCTCGACAACCTGGCGCTGGAGCCGCAGTGCGGCTTCGCCTCGGTCGAAGCCGGCAACCTCCTAACCGAAGACGAGCAGTGGGCAAAGCTAAAGCTCGTCGTCGACACGGCAAAGCGAGTCTGGAAGGACGCCTAAGCTCCGTCTGTCATCCTGAGCGAAGCGAAGGATCTGGCCCCAACAAGAAGACGCCCCTTAGCAGGGCGTCTTCTTTGATCGCTGCGCGTCTATCCGGTGTAGCGGGGCCGCGTTACCCTCGCGCGTGCATCTCCTTGACCAGACCCTGCATGTCCCAGTCGTCCTCCATGATCAGCGCCGAGGGCTTCGGCGCCTTGCGCGCGATGATCTGCTCCGCCCGCGCCCGCACCCGCATCTCCTCCTGCTCCGGGTGGGTCAGGATGTAGAAGTCGTTGTTCTTGATCGCGTCTAGCACAATCTCGGCGATCTCTTCAGGCTGCTTACCCGCCGCGACCGCCGCCGTCATACGCTCTCGATAGCGCTTCATTCGCGCCTCCTGCACGCTTGACGGCGTTGTGGCGTCTTCCTGCTGCTCCGGCGGCCGCATGCGGAAGACGTTGGTGATGTTCGTCGCGACGCCGCTGGGGCAGAGCACCGAGGCGTTGATCTTCGAATCGACCATCTGCAGGTTCTGTGCCAGCCACTCCGTCATCGCGATCACCGCGTGTTTCGTCACGCCATAGACACCCCAGCCCGTACCGAGGCCGGCGATCGACGCGGTGTTGACGATGTGTCCTTCTTCGCCGTGCTGCAGCATCAGCGGCACGAAGACGCGGATGCCGTGGATGACGCCCCAGAAGTTGACGCCCATCATGTAGTCCCAGAACTTCGGCGTTTCTTCCCAGATCATCCCTCGTTCGCCGGCGACGCCGGCGTTGTTGCAGACGATGTGTATCTTCCCGTACGCCTCGATCGCCCGGCGGGCGAGGTCTTCCACAGATTCCTGCTTCGAGACATCGGACAGCACGCCGAGCACGTCGTACTCTTTGTGCTTCAGCTCGGTCACCGCGGCATCCAGAGGCGCGGCTTCCCAGTCAGCGAGGACGACCTTCATCCCCTCCTGCGCGAACCGCTCCGCGAACGCCAGCCCCATCCCCGACGCCGCGCCGGTAACAACCGCCACCTTGCCCTCGAAATCTCTCATCCCATCTCCTCGATGCTCCGTCCAGCCGTCTTCAGCGGGGGCTCCGGGGGTGTCCCCCGGCTTCAATGTCAACGTTCGGCGCGACTCGTGGCCGCGGCGGGAAGGGCGTCGGGTTGCGGCGATTGACGATCGCGTCGGCCCAGTCGGCGATGATCTCGTCGTGGTCGTGGTGGGTGATCAGGTAGAGCCGATTGTCGCGGATCGCCTGCACCACCATCTCGGCGATCTCCGGAGGCTGCTTGCCCGCCGCCGCCCACGCCGCGATCCGCGCCATCTCCTCCGGCGGCCGGAACAGCGCCTCGCCCTCGTTCTGCAGCTCCACCGGCCGGTTGCGCTGGGCGCGGATGATCCCCGTGTTCACGACGCCGGGGCACAAGCAGGTCACGCCCAGCTTCGTATTCATGCGGTGGAAGTCGCGGTACAGCGACTCCGACATGCTAACCACGGCGTGCTTCGTCGCGCCGTAGACGCCGTTCCCGGGCGTTATGCCCGCAGCAGAGGCCGTGTTGACGACGTGCCCCTCTTCGTCCTGGGCGATCATCAGCGGCACGAAGTAGTGAATGCCGTATGCGACGCCGAAGTAGTTGACCGCCGTCAGCCACTCCCAGTCCTTGAGGCTCGCATCCCAGATGATCGAGCCCGGGCTGCCGTTGCCGCCGGAGACGCCGGCGTTGTTGCACAGCACGTGCACCTTCCCGTACGCCTTCAGCGCCTCGTCCCGCAGGTGCTCAACCGACGCCGCCTTCGAGACGTCCGTCAGCACGCCGATGACGTCGTGCTCCTGCTGCCGCAGCTGCGTCACGGCGAGCTCGAGCGCGCCTTCCTCCACGTCCGCAAGGACGACCTTCATCCCTTCCTGCGCGAAACGCTCCGCAAACGCGCGCCCCATGCCCGACGCTGCGCCCGTGACAACGGCTACTTTGCCCTCAAACTCCTGCATCGAGCCTCCTGCTCTCGTCCCGTCCAGCCGCCTTCAGCGGCGGCTCCGGGGGTGTCCCCCGGCTTGCAGCGCCAAACGCCAGTAACGACCGCTACCCTAGCCCGCACTCCTGCATCGAGCTTCCTGCCCTCGTTCCGTCCAGCCGCCTTCAGCGGGGGCTCCGGGGGTGTCCCCCGGCTTCAATATCAGAGCCGCGTCCAGAAGTGGCCGGTCGTGTCGATCATGCTGTCTGTGCCAGCCCCCGGCACGAGTGAAAAGCTGTACGTCGTCGTGCCGAAGCCGGACGTACCGTCGCTGCAGTGGTAGAAGTACAGGACATCGAGCGTCTTCGGCCCCGTGACGACGCCGATCCCGACGGCCTCGACCCGCACCGGCGCGTCGAATTGGCTGTTGCAGAAGAGGCGGTCGTCGTTGTCGACGAGCCGCAGGCCAACGACGCGGCGCCCGCCGCGAATCTCGAGATGCGCGTTGGCCAACGTCGGCTGGCGCGCAATCGCGCTCCACTCGCCGGCAAACGGGTTCGGCGGCGCCGCCTCCGTCGTTCGCGGCGTCCCTACCGCCAGTGCAGTCGTCACGATGAATCCGAGGGCGACCGCGAGCATTACGACACGCTTCATAACCTCACCTCTGTTCGATCTAGCGGGGCGACCCAAGTTTCCCCCAGCCGGTGCCTGATGTCCACAAGAGGAGTAGACTTGGCCGCACTCACGCCAAATTACCGAGGGAGAACCCAATGGCAGCACCGTATCGCGCCGACCACGTGGGCAGCATGCTCCGGCCTCCGGAGCTCCTGCAGGCACGCCAGGACTTCACCGACGGCAAGATCAGCGCCGAGGCCTTCAAAGCCGCCGAAGACGCCGCCGTCCTCAAAGCACTCGAGGTTCAGAAGAACGCCGGCATCGACATCTTCACCGAGGGCGAATACCGCCGCACCGGCTGGAGCACCGGCATTCGCGCCGCGATCGAGGGCCTCGTCCCGACGCCGGACCAACCGGCGACGGCGACACGCATCCTCAACATGTGGCAAGGCCCCCACGGCGACCTCGCGAACAGCAGCATGACCGTCATGCGGCCCGCCGCCCTCGGCGAGAAGATGCGCCAGGTAAAGCGCATCGCCGGCGAAGAAGCCGCGTTCCTCAAGGCGCACGCACCCGGCCCCTGGAAGATCACGATGCCGGGCGCCGTCTCCGTCGTCGGTCAGCTGTTTCAGCCCGGCATCACCGACGGCGTCTACACGCGCGAGCAGCTGACGCAGGAGATCATCGCCATGCTCCAGAACGAGGTGCGCGCCCTGATCGATGACGGCGTCTCCTACATCCAGCTCGACTCGCTGCACTACGTCGAACGCGTCGCCGACAGGACGCAGCGGGCCCAGATGATCGCCGCCGGCGAGGACCCGGACGCCTACCTCGACTCGCTAATCGCCGCCGACAACGCCGTCCTCGACGAAGCCCAGGGCCACGGCATCACCGTCGGCCTCCACATGTGCCGCGGCAACAACCGCAGCGCCTGGCACGCCGAGGGCGATTACGAACCGATCGCCGAAAAGGCATTCAACCAGCTACACGTCGACCGCTTCCTGCTCGAGTACGACACCGAGCGCGCCGGCGGCTTCGAGCCGCTGCGCTTCGTCCCGAAGGACAAGATGGTCGTCCTCGGCCTCATCAGCTCGAAGGAGCCCGTGCTCGAGCCGATGGACACGCTGCTCCGCCGCATCGACGAAGCCGCGAAGTACGTCCCGCTCGAGAACCTGGCGATCAGCCCCCAGTGCGGCTTCGCCTCGACTATGCTCGGCAACCTCCTCACCTGGGACGAACAGCGCCGCAAGCTAGAGCTCGTCGCCCAGACGGCCCGCAAAGTCTGGGGCTAACGCGACCACCGAGTGTAGCTGCAGGCCTTCAGGCCTGCTGGCAAGCGCCCCGCCATCGACGAAACGTAGCCGAGGGCTTTCCGGCCTCGGCGCCTTACGCAGAGAAGGAGACATAACGATGGCAAACCTCCACGCCGACCACGTAGGCAGCCTCCTGCGCCCGCCGGAGCTGCTCGAAGCACGCGCTGGCTTCCGCGCCGGACGCGTCTCCGCCGATCAGCTGCACGCCGTCGAAGACGCAGCGATCCTCAATGCGCTCGACCTGCAGAAGCAAGCCGGCGTCGAGATCTTCACGGACGGCGAGTACCGGCGCGCCACCTTCCTCGATCCTCTGAGCACCGGCATCGAGGGCTTCATCGACGTGCCGGACGTTAGTGGCGGTGTTGCCTGGCGTGGCCCGAACGCCTCGATCGCCACAGAAACGATGGACGTCACGGGGCTCAACCGCGTCGTCGGCGCGAAGCTCCGCCGCGTCGGACGCCAGACTGACACCGCCTTCCTCAAACAGCACTCTCCGGGGCCCTGGAAGATGACCGTGCCCGGCCCCACCATGCGCCTCAACTACATGTACCGGCCCGGTATCAGCGACAAGGCCTACGCGACCGAGGCCGAGCTCCGGAGCGAAATGGTTGGCTTCATCCAGGCCGAGGTCAAAGACCTCGTCGCCGATGGCGTGTCCTACTTCCAGCTCGATTCGTTGAGCTACGTCGGCCTCGCCAACGCACCGCACGACGCGCTCGACGCGATCATCGCCGCCGACAACGCGATTATCGACGTCGCGAAGGCGGGCGGCGTCACCGTCGGCCTCCACATGTGCCGCGGCAACAACCGTAGCGCCTGGATCAGCGAGGGCAACTACGAGCACCTGGAGCACGCCTTCAACGCGCTCCACGCCGACCGCTTCCTGCTCGAATACGACAGCGAGCGCGCCGGCGGCTTCGAGCCTCTGCGATTCATGCCCAGGGACAAGACCGTCGTCCTCGGCATCATCAGCTCGAAGCTACCGGCGCTCGAGCCCGTCGACACGCTGCGCCGCCGCATCGACGAGGCGGCGAAGTACGTGCCGCTCGAAAATCTGGCGATCAGCCCTCAGTGCGGCTTCGCATCTTCCGCCCCCGGCAACCTCCTCACCTGGGACGACATGCGCCGCAAGCTAGAGTTAGTGACGGAGACGGCGCGGCTAGTCTGGGGCTAAGCATCGACTGGAAGCGATTGTTACGTCCGGTCTACTGGCCCCTGCATCGATTCTGGCAGGACCTGCCGTACCGCCTGCGCTTCGTCAGGGCGCTGGCGCGTCGCCCCTTTCATGCCGAGACCATCCTCTTCTACCCTGACCGGCCCGGCTTCGGCCATATCGCCGCGCGCGTCTGCTGGCTCCTCGGCTACCGCACGACGAACCACCCCTCCGCCCGCGCCGTAGCCGCCTTCGCCTTCGAGGACGCCACCTACAAGCGCCCCGACGCCGCCCTCGACCGCCCTGCGCGCGACCGCTTCGTGATCAATGCGCGCTGCCGCGACGTCTCGAAGTCGGCCGTCGAGGCCGCGCACGTCCGCGCCTTCGGCTACGGCCTCGCCGTCGACCCGCGCGGCCACGCCGGCCGCTGCGTCCGCAAGTCGGAGCTGAACTCGATGCACGACGGCCGCCTGATCGATTGCCCCGCCGAGCCTGAACCTGGCTACGTCTACCAGCGCTACATCGAGGCCGCAGACGCCGGCGGCCGCCACGTCGACATCCGCGTCCCCGTAATCGGCGACACGATCCCCTTCGTCTACCTCTGGCTCTATGACCCCAACGACGTATTCGACGTCGTAGCAGCAGCCTCGGTCGAAGAGACGGACGCGTATCTAACCGCCGAGGAGCAGCGCCAGATCGTAGCCTTCTGCCGCGAGCTCGGCCTCGACTTCGGCGAGCTAGACGTCCTGCGAGACAACGCCGACAACCGCATCTACGTAATCGACGCCACGGACACGCCGTCCGGCCCCATCGACGTACTGCCGCGCCGCGAGCGCCTCGCCGCCGTCGCCCGCATCGCCGCGGCGTTCAAGACGCGTTTCGTGGACACTCATCTCGCATAGGGCATTGACTCCATCACGAACGCGTGTGCTAGGATTCGCGCACGGCTCCCCGCCATGCAGTACGACGTCTTCATCTGCCACGCTTCGAGTTCTGCCAGCTCAGCCTTAGTGATCTGATGCTTACCGGCCGCCACGAGGCCGTAAACCAGGGGGGCGTGCGCTCCGCCTTCCTCGCCTGCTTCGTCTTCGTCCTCGTGAGCGCCTGCGGCGGCGACGATAAGCCGCCAGCGGTGGCAACAGCCACTGAAGTTGCGGCGGCGACTAGCGAGGCCACGGCGACTCCGATGCCCGGCGGGCCGTTCTTGACGTCGCTGCCGGAACCGACCTGGAGCGTCGTCGATCCGACCAGCCTCTCGCGCTACGACCCTAACCACCCGTATCTGTTGGATACGCAGACGGGTAAGGTGCTCAGCCTATTCGCCGAGGCGGATGCGAAGTACGACGTGCGCACCGGTATCCAGGGCTGGACGGACGACGGCCAGGTCATCGCTGTCGTATACCAGTTTCAGGAGACGACCAATGCCGCCGGCGAACAGTCGGGATCCACATCCAGGCCGTCTTTATCGGCAGGCCGATGCAGGCTATGCGCAAGCTCGCCGCCGGAAACTCAAACCAGTCAGGGGTGCAGCTGTCTTCGCGGCGGCAGCTCGCGTTGAACATAGACCACCGCAACATCATCCTGGACGTCGACACCGGCAAGGAGGTAGCGCAGCTTCCGGGCGATCCCTGGTACTTGGGCACCTGGTCCGCCGACGGCCAGTACCTGACGATGTCGCGCTATGAACGAGGTGGATGCGACGACAATCATCTGGCGATCTGGAGCTTCGCCACTCAAAGCCTGACCGAAATCGACGGCCAATACGGCAGCTGGTCGTCCAGCGGTCACAATCTCGCATACACTCGGCGGCTGGAGGTGCCGCCGAACCCGGATGATTGTGTCCCGGACTATGAAGTCCGGATTCGCGCCGCTGATACAAATATGGATCGAAGTGTGGGCAAGGGACACGGCGATCTACTCAACTGGTCGCCCAATGATCGCTACCTGGTGGTTGGACTCATCGGTAGCACGCCAGATGAAGAGCGTCACGGCTTTCGAGTCATCGACACGGCTGAAGCGTCTTACACCGATATCGACGGCTCCTGGTTTGGCGAGTGGCTGGACGCGCAGACGTTATTCTTCATCGGCAATATTTGCAGTACCTTCGACTTCTACACAATCAAATCGGACGGCTCCAACCTTCAGTCGCTGCCGAAGTTAAGAGTGCAAATGAGAGGTGCCTTAACACCGCAGCGCGACAAGATTGCATTCACGGAGAGCGGCGAAGGCCAGGACTCGAACTCCCTGATCGTTTATTCGTTCGCTAGCGGTGATGAAACTCAATACGCTGTCGGCCCGCTGCGCACGGGTTGGATATTCGGCGGAGGTAGCAACGGCTGGTCCAATGACGCACGCTGTCTGCAGATTTTTGCGCCGGCCGGCAAGGGCGGGCCTTGCGAATTCGACCCGCCGTACGCCCTAAGTATTGAGCGTCACTGAGCTGCAACCCGTTTCGGCGGCCACTGGCTGCAGGCCTTCAGGCCTGCCCTCCAGCGACTAAGGTGTTCGGAGAGAGGTAGCCGAGGCTTTCGAGCCTCGGCGTCAAGAGGAGAGCTGGTCGGGGCGACTGGATTCGAACCAGCGACCTCTTGAACCCCATTCAAGTGCGCTACCGGACTGCGCTACGCCCCGAGAGCGCTAGTTTAGCATCGAAGCCCCTCTCGCCTCCCACTCGCCTCCCACTCGCTTCAATGGGGCCGTCGCGCTAGAATCGCTGCGTAGGGCGTAAGCCGCTCGCCTTACATCAAGCGCCGCTTGGCGCCCACACAATCGCGGCGAGGATAAAAAGTGAGTATCTGGTGCGCCGGTTCCAGCGAACGCGTCTACCTCGCCGTGAAGACGGCGGCTTGCCCCGTCTGCGGCAAGATCGTCGACGTCACGCGCCAGGGTCACATCACGCCCCACGTCGAGAGCAAGATCGGCCCGAAGCCCGGAGCCCCCGCCAAGAGTTAGAGACGAGGCGCCGTTGTGCTGCCAGCCGTCCTCCTCCACCTGCCCACCCCTGAAGACCTGTCCTTCATCCCGCGCCCGCCGGAGTCGCATCACGCCTTCGGCGCCGGCTTCCTGTTCATCGGCGCGATGATCACCGCCGAGTCGCTCGCCGGCAAGGTCTGGCACGCCAACCTGGCGCGCCGCCTCGCATTCCCGGCGATGCTCGTCTTCCTCGGCTGGGGCATGGTCGCCGTCGCCTTTCTCGAGCCCACAGCGCGCCTCGTCCACCTGACGATGGGCCTGCCGATGGTCGCGGGCGGCTGGGCCGAAGGCCGCTACCGCCTCGGCGAGCTCGACCGGCGCTACGCCGATGTCTTCATCGTCCCGGCGCTCGTCCTCGCCGCGATCGACACGGCGTTCTTCCACCTCAACAACCCGCCCGGCTCGGCGATCTACATCACGCACTCGCTCCTGGCGGTCCTTACCCTGACGATCGCGGCGCTGCGCCTGTATCAGAGCCAGCAGGTCGATTCCGTCTGGCGGTCGCTGTTCATCGCCACGGCGATCGTCGCCGTCGGCCTCGACCTCTGGATCGACGCCTTCTTCCAGTAACCCCAGCGTCTTTGCAACCCATTCGCCGAGGGCGAAGGCGAAGCAATCTCACACTGTCAGAAGCGCCGCGTCTTGGTCACGAGAGGAACGTCGGCGTTAGCGCGCTACTCGGCCCCTTCAAGCATCTCGGGACGTTCAGCCTCCACTGGCTCGTATACGGGGATCGCCACGTCCTCCGGCGAAGCCTGCGCCACGGCAACAGCAACCGGCACGCAGACCATCGACACGAGGAAACCGACGATGACGAGCAGAAAGCCAGGCTCGAAGAGCATGTGGCGCGGCGAGAGCGTTGAATGCGCGTGGACGGCAAGGATGTGGGCGATCTCGTAGACAATGCCCAGGGCCTGGATCGCTGGACCCATCAGCCCAATAAGCAGTGCCCGAGTCCCGATTTGCATCGCAATCCCTGCGGGTCACCAATTCTAGGCATAACTCGCCCGCCTGACAATGCACGGCGAAGCACCAGGCCGTAAGAAACACGTCTGCTAAACTCACGTGATTCCCTTTTGTTGTACTCAGAGGTCTTCGCCGTGAAGCCAGCGCCCCGATGATTGCCCGCCTGCGAGGCCGGCGGGTCTTCTACGGCTGGTGGATGGTGACCGCCGCCGCCGGGATTCAGTTCCTCGGCGGCGGCCTGCTGATGCAGTCCTTCGGCGCCTACGTTGCCGTCCTGCGCGAGCACTTCGGCTGGAGCAAAACGGCGCTTTCCGGCGCGTTCTCGCTGCAGCAGTTGGCTCAGAGCGTCTGCGCACCCTTCCAGGGCCCGATCGTCGACCGCAGCGGCTCCCGGCCGATGATCCGCATCGGCATCATCATCCTCGCCTCCGGCTTCTTCTTCCTCAGTCAGGTCAACTCGATCCCGATGTTCTACGTCGCCTGCCTGATCCTCGCGTTCGGCTTCAGCTTCAGCGCCTTCTTCCCCCTCACCGTCGCCCTCGTCAACTGGTTCGACCGCTACCGGGCGCGCGCCCTCTCCTTCATGTCGCTCGGCTTCGCCTTTGGCGGCCTGCTCGTGCCGGTCATTGCCTTCTCACTGGAGCGGATCGGCTGGCGCGAGACCGCCTTCGCCTCGGGCGTCGCCGCCATCGTCGTCGGCCTGCCGCTCGCCCAGGTCATCCGCCGGCGGCCGGAGGACCAGGGCGATGTCGTTGACGGCATCCGCGAGGCGGCGGACGACCCGCCCGATTTGGCCGTGCCTGCCGCCGTCCCTCTGGTTGGGCGGCGCGACTTCACGGCCCGCGAGGCGCTGCGCACGCCCGCCTTCTGGCTCGTGTCGCTCGGCCACGGCGCGGCGCTGCTCGTCGTCTCCGCCGTCGCCGTCCACGCCATCTCCCACCTCAAGGAGGACCTCGGCTACAGCGTCGGCGGCGCCTCGCTCGTCATCGCGCTGATGACGGCGATGCAGGTGAGCGGCATGGTGCTCGGCGGCACCCTGGGCGACCGCTTCAACAAGCGCCTCGTCGCCGCCGCCTGCATGGTTATGCACATGGTCGGCATGCTCCTGCTCGCCTTCGCCGCGTCGATCGC
>DATDPC010000118.1:0-3719 GCA_035292965.1 Dehalococcoidia bacterium
CCCGCCGCTCGATCTCGCTCGCCGTCTGCTCGGCGCCGATGAGGACGACGCCGAGGCTGCGGCCGCGTTCGGCGATATCGAGGACGACTTCCTTGATCGGGCTGCGGCCCTCACGCGGCGCGTACTTGTTCAGTTCGTCGAGCACGAGGAAGACGAGCGGCTCGCGCGAAGGCGACTGCTCCTTGTCCTGCATCAGGCGCCGCACGACGACGCCGACGACGAAGCGCTTGGCCCGGTCGTTGAGGCGGTTGATGTCGATGACGTTGACCTGGTGGCGCGTCCAGTCGAAGCGGTTCGTCTTCGCGTCTGCGTCGCGGACGGTGCGGATCAGCGGCGCGACCGCCGTCACCGCCGCCTCGAAGCGGCGCGCGAAGGCCTGTCGCGTGCCCTCGGCGGCGCGCGGCGCGATCGCGTCGATGTTGTCGCAGATGATGTCGACGAGGACGTGCAGCGAGTCGGCGTTGAACGGCGCGCCGGCGCCCACATCGATCGCGACTTCGCCGCGGTCGGGCGCCTGGTGCTCCATCTGTGCCTCGAGGAAGCGTTCGACCTGCGTGACGACGAAGCTGAGCTGGCTCGTCTCGTCGTCGGCGTCGGCGAAGAGGAAGCGCAGCATGCGGTCGCGGCAGAACTCGCGCAGCGTCCAGTAGTAGGGCGTCACGCCCTCGGAGCGCGAACCCGTATCCGGCAGGACGACATCGCCCTTCTCCGCCGGCGCCCAGAGTCCCACGTCGGCGAAGGGGCCAACGGGCAGGCCGAGGGCGGCGTACTTGCGGTGCTCGTCCGGCGGCAGCTTGCCGTTCGGCTTGTCGAGGAAGAGCAGGTCTTCGCCCTTGACGTTGAAGACGATGGCGTGGGCGTTGTGAGCGTTGCGCAGCGAGTCCGAGTGGAACATGCCGTAGAGCAGGAAGAGCGCGTAGGTCGTCTTCGTGGCGACGCCGCTGATGCCGCTGATGTTGACGTGGGCGCCGCGCGAGCCATCGAGGAACTCGAGGTTGCCGTAGACGGGCTGTCCGTCGCGCGAGAGGCCGGCGGGGAAGCGACGGTCCATCTTGTCGAAGTACAGCGCAAAGTCGCGCTCGTTGCCTTCCGCGTGACGCACCGCCTGGCCCGGCCGCGGCGGTACGAGAACCTCGGTGTCGGGCTCGGCCGGCATCATGCCGACGCGGGTCACCGAAACGTGGGCGATCGTCGAGACGGCGACGGGCAGCGTGCCGTCTGCATCGCGGAAGACGTCTGAATGGAAGCTGGCGCCCTCGTAAGCCGACTCGACCATGTCGACGACGCCGTAGTGGACAACCTCGTCGCGGCCGTCTGCCAGCGGTCGCGGCAACTTCGTCGTCACGGCGACGACCTCGTCGAGCTGCACGTACTCGCTCTCGTCGACGCCGACCCAGAACTCGAGCGGCCGCGCCTCCTTCGTGCCGATGATCCGGCCGACCTGGGTCCGTTCGTCCGTCATGCCATTACCTCTTGCATCAGGTGGTCCTCGATCGCGCGGCGGATGAACAGCTGGTCGCCCATCTCGTGACGCAGCCGCTTCTCCAGCGCGCCGACGGGCAGCAGGTTCTGCGGCGCGCGCGGGTCGTGCTCCGGCCGCGAGGCAAACGCCGGCAGACAAGCCGAGGTCAGGTCCGCGAGCCGGATCGCCGCGCCGGCGCCGATGTCGGGCGTCTCGATCCGGACGACGCCGGCGAGGGCGTGGTTGATCGGCCGCGCGTCGGCGAGGCGGAGGAACCAGGAGAAGCGCGTCGTGCGGCTGTCGTACTCGATGCGAAAGACGGGCGTGCGCTGGCCGGGGCCGAGCTTGGGCAGCAGGCGTCGCTCCGGGTCTTCAAGGTAGAGCTGATGAATCGTCTTCGTCAGGCCGACAACGGCGCTCTCGCTCGAAGGCGCTGAGAGGCGCCCGTCGACGACGACGAGGCGTTCGTCCTGCAGCCATTCCTCACCGAGGCGTCGCTCCATCTCGTGGCGGCGGCGCGAGACGGCGTCGTTAACAGCGGCGCGACCGCTGAGGTCGTTGCGCGAAGAGAAGACGGGGCGAAACTCCAGCGTGCGCGCCCCGGCGGCGACGTGCATAGAAAGCGCCTCTCGCGCGCCTGCCAGCGCCAGCAGCCGCTCGACGCGCCAGGTGACGACGCTCGCGCCCTCCGGTGTGCAATCGACGGCGCCGACGGCGACGGATGCGAGAGCGGCCTCGACCGCGCGCTCGCCGTCGTCGATGAAGCCCCAGGCGTCGATCCGCTGCACGCCATCGACGAAGACGATCGATCGCGGCCGATCGACGGGCGGCGCCGTGATCCCCTCGTCCCAGGAGACGGGCTCGACATCGGTCTGGACGAGGGGCTGAAAGGTCGAGTCCTCGTCGAACTCGGTTTGAAGCGAGACGCCGTAATCGGGCGGCCACGGGTCAATACGGAACGAGGCTCGAGCGACGGGGGACTCGAACATGATTTCTGATTCTAGCCTTAGCGGTCTGGGCGGCGCAAGCAGAGTTTATGCAAACTCGAAGGCTTTTCGCCGGGTACAATCGGCGGGAGCTAGGGCGGCGCGAGCTAGAGGAGGCCAAGATGCGAGCGATCGACATTCACACCCACGTCCCGGAGCGCCCCGGCGGCGCTTCGAACGCCACCCAGAGCCAGATGGACCGCTACTTCGGCGAGAGCAACCGCGGCACGATCGAGCAGATGGCGGCGATGTATGAGGAGCTAGACATCTTCGCCGTGATCTTCGGCGTCGATTCGGAGACGACGAGCGGCCAACCGTACGCCGGCAACGACTACACGGCGAGCATCGTCCAGAAGTACCCGCAGCGCTTTATGGGCTTCGCCTCGGTCGACCCGCACAAGGGCAAGGCGGCGGTGATCGAGATCGAGCGCTCCGTGAAGGAGCTGGGGCTGCGCGGCCTCAAGCTGCACCCGATCAGTCAGGCCTTCTTCCCCAACGACACGCGCTTCTACCCGCTGTGGGAGAAATGCGCCGAGCTGGGCGTGCCGGTGCTGTTTCACACCGGCCAGACCGCCGTCGGCGCCGGGCTGCCGGGTGGAGGCGGCCTCAAGATCAAATACGCCCAGCCGATCCACATCGACGACGTAGCGGCCGACTTCCCCGCGCTGAACATCATCATGGCCCACCCCGGCGTGCCGTGGCAGGAAGAGCAGCTCTCGATCGCGCTGCACAAGCCCAACGTCTACATCGATCTCTCCGGCTGGTCGCCGAAGTACTTCCGGCCGATCATGGTGCAGTACGCGAACAGCCTGCTGCAGAACAAGGTGCTGTTCGGCTCCGACTTCCCGGCGCTGACGCCGGAGCGCTGGCTGCGTGACTTCGAGGCGCTGGACCTGAAGCCCGAAGTGCGCGAGAAGATCCTGCTGGAGAACGCGAAGAAGCTGCTGCGGTTGGAGTAACCGACAGGCGAGGATCTGCAATCGAGACGATATGATCGTTCTGCTCCTCATGCTCAGCTGGAAGTAGGTGTCACTTGTTGTACAAACGCATCCTCGCTGCGATCGACGGAAGCCCGCTCTCGGCGCATGCGGCCAACGATGCCGCCGAGCTAGCCCAGGCGCTCGGCGCGGAGCTGGCTTTCGTCTACGTCGTCGATATCAGCGGCGAGGTTTCGACCGTCGGCGGCTTGCCGGCGGACGATCTGGTCGCCCTCGGTAAGCAGGCCGCGAAGCAGACGCTTCTGGCCGCCGCCGGCCGCGCCAAAATCGACC
>DATDPC010000119.1:0-16611 GCA_035292965.1 Dehalococcoidia bacterium
TCGCCGCCCTTGGCGACCATCACCGGGTCGACGACCAGCTTGTCGACGTTCCAGTGTCGCAGCCGCTCAGCGACCGCCTCGATGATCGGCGCGCTCGCCAGCATCCCCGTCTTCACCGCGTCCGCGCCGATGTCGCCCAGCACCGCATCGATCTGCTGCGCCACGAACGTCGGCTCCATCTCGACGACGCCGTAGACGCGCCGCGTGTCCTGTGCCGTCACCGCCGTGATCACGGACGCGCCGTAAACGCCCAATGCCGAGAACGTCTTCAGGTCGGCCTGGATCCCGGCGCCGCCGCCCGAATCAGACCCAGCGATTGTCAGTGCTCTCGGTACCGTCAAAACTAAGAACGCTCCCTCGGCGGGGGAGCGTTCGTCTGGTTAGCTCCCTGCGCCGGCATTGCCCGGTTTCAGGTTCCGACGGTCTCCTTCCAAGGGGAAGGACTCTCAGCCCGGCCCGTCCTTCGGCTGAAGGACCCCCCGAGCTCCCGTGCCCTTTATGCGGTTGCCCAGCAAGTCTACGTCCGGCCTCTTCAGCCCGTCAACGCGACGGCGAAGCGGGGCCGCACTCCACCGTAAACGGTGGAGCATCGCAGACGCACTCGCCGGTTCGCCCATGCTCCACCCTTCAGGGTGGAGTAACCAGCGTTCCTCCGACTCTCAGCGATCCTGCATTGCCTCGGAGGCCCCGCGCGGACGTCCGAGTTTCCAGCGCGAGGACGAAGTCCGAGGTAGTCTCCGAAGAAGCCAGCAGGGCCAACGGGGCGCTCTGAGCCTGTCGAAGGGAGAGCTGGTGCCGTAGAGACGATCCGCTGATGCCGCCGGTAAGTCATAAACGGGTGGCGTCCATCAAACGCCAGCAGGAGCAGCGGGGGCGCTCCTGAGGCTCTCGAAGGGCCATGCGGGGGGAGTCTGAGGGGTCTCCCCTCAGCTCTTCTTACCCAACATCTCTTAACCAAGAAAGGGGCGGAGCAAACAAGCCCGCCCGAAGGAAGGGCGAAGGATGCGCAGCCCCGACGCCCCATGCGCCCGCCAACGCCCCCATCTGCGCCGGTGACGCATGCTCCAACCTTCAGGGCGGAGTGAGAAAGTCTCCTCGGTGGCATACTCGCAGCATGCCGACGCGCAGCGTCCCCCTCGCCTCGAAGGACTCGATCGCCGAAGACGCCGCCCTCCTCGCCGACTGCGACGTCGACACCCTGCGCGCCTCCGGCCCCGGCGGCCAGCACCGCAACAAGACCGAGTCCGCCGTCCGCCTGCGACACCGCCCCACCGGCATCATCGTCATCGCCGAGGAGAGCCGCTCCCAGGCCGAGAACCGCGCCCGCGCCCTCAAGCGCCTCCGCACCGCCCTCGCGCTGCGAGTCCGCCACCCCGCGCCCGAGGGCATCCCCGCCGCTGTCAGCGCCTGCATCGGCCGCGATGGCCGTCTGCGCGTCGGCCGCCGCGACAAGCGCTACTTACCCTGCGCCGCCGCCCTCCTCGACGTCCTCGAAGCAACGAACGGCAGCCTCGCCGACGCCGCCAAACGCCTCGGCCTAACCACCGGCAACCTATCGTCCTTCCTAACCGATGACGAAGACCTCTACGTCGAAACCAACCGCCTCCGCGCCGCCCACGCCCTCAAGCCACTGAAGCGCAACTAGCGTCTGGTCTGGTGTAGGCGGCCAGCGTAGGTCCCTCTCCGTGGACGGAGAGGGATGCCGGCAGGCAGGGAGAGGTCGTCGGCCTCCGCGCCGCCCACGCCCTCAAGCCACTGAAGCGCAACTAGCGTCTGGTCTGGTGTAGGCGGCCCAGCGTAGGTCCCTCTCCGTGGACGGAGAGGGATGCCGACAGGCAGGGTGAGGTTCTACGCCCCGTTACCGCCCCCGCGCCAGCCGCTCCGCCAGGTACGTTGGCAGCCCTGCCGCGACGATCTTCGCCCGCGCCGCCGCGACGTCGTAATCGACGCGATCAAACACGAAGCGCCGCGCCTCCGTGTCCAGCACCGCGTACGCGGCGCGGTAGTCGCCGTCACGTGGTTGGCCGACGCTCCCCGGGTTCGCGACGAAGCGCTCCGCTTCGAGCGCAACCTCGCGCCCGTCGAGGATCCGCCGCATCGCCGCGTCGCCCTCGTAGATCACCGCCGGGAAGTGCGTGTGCCCGACCAGCCCGTACGGCGTCGTCTGCAGCGCCAGATGCGCCTCCGCCTCGCTCTCCGACAGCAGGTACTCCCACACCGGGTCGCGCAGGCTGCCGTGAACCAGCGTCACGTTCTGCTCGATCACGACCCGCGGCAGGCCCCGGATCCACGCCTTCTCGTCGTCGTCCAGCTGCGACGCCGTCCAGAGCGCCGCGTCCGCCGCGTACGTGTTGAACTCGGCCAGACCGATCTCGCCCGCCGCCGCCAGGTCATGGTTGCCCGCGAGCTCGACGTGCTCGAACTCGCGCAGCCTAGCGATGCAGGTGCTAGGCTGCGCCCCGTAGCCGACAAGGTCGCCCAGCGACCACACGCGGTCGATCGCGCCGCCCGCCGCCGCGTGCCGCAGCACCGCCTCGAACGCGTCGAGGTTAGCGTGCACGTCGGCAACGACAACGATCCTCACACCCGGATTATGCGCCGCCAGCAGCCAGCCCTTTGCCCGTCTGCCCGTTTGCCCGTTCACCCCACCTATAATTCGTTCCGTGACGCGCGTATCCGAAATCGGCGAGTTCGCCCTCATCCGCCTGCTCGCCAAAGAGCTCGGCGTCGAGTACCCGCCGGCGCCCGGTGTGCGGCGACAGGCCAACATGCTCGTCGGCCTCGGCGACGACGCTGTCGTCACGCCGCGGCGCGAAGGCGCCCTCGTCTGGACAACCGACACGATCGTCGCGGGCGTCCACTTCCTGCCCGAGAAGACCGCCTGGCAGGACACCGGCTGGAAGGCGCTCGCCGTCAACCTCAGCGACCTCGCCGCGATGGGCGCGTCCCCCTACCTCGCGCTCGTGACCCTGATGCTGCCGGCCGAAGCCGCCGTCGAGGACGCCATCGCCCTCTACAAAGGCCTCGCCGAGGCAGCGCGCGCCTTCGACGTCACGGTCGGTGGCGGCGACATCGTCCGCGCGCCCGTCTTCGGCGTCACCGTCGCGCTCGCCGGCTGGGCCGACCAGCCGCGACTCGGCGCGCCGCGCGCCATGACCCGCGACGCCGCCCGCCCCGGCGATGTCGTCGCCGTCAGCGGCAACGTCGGCGATTCCGCCGGCGGCCTCCGCCTCCTCCAGTCAGGCGACGCCTTCAGGACGAAGGCCTCGCGCGCCCTCCGCGCCGCCCACGAGCGCCCGCAACCGCGCGTCGCCCTCGGCCGCGAGGCGGTGCGCGCCGGCGTCCGCTGCGCCATCGATGTCTCCGACGGCCTCGTCCAGGACCTCGGCCACATCGCCCAGGCAAGCGGCGTCGCGATTCGGATCGACGCCAACCGCGTGCCCCTCAGCGAGGCGCTCCACGCCGCCTTCCCCGCCGAAGCCCTCGGCCTCGCCCTCAGCGGCGGCGAGGACTACGAGCTCGTCCTCATCGCCCCGCGACCCGTCATCGACCACCTGATCGCCACCTCAAAGACGCCCCTTTTCGAGATCGGCGAGGTCGTCGCCGCGGACGGACCGCGCGTCGCCGTCGTCGACGAGACAGGGCGCGACATCCCGCTTCGCGCCGGCGGCTGGGACCACTTCGCCCGCAGATGACGCTCAGCTTCGACTCGAAAAGCCCAACCGAAACGAAGCGCCTCGGCGAGCGCCTCGCGCGTCACCTCCGCCCCGGCGACGTCCTCCTCCTGCAGGGCGAGCTCGGCGCCGGCAAGACCTGCTTCACCCAGGGCCTCGGCCGCGGCCTCCGCGTCGCCGAAGCCGTGAAGAGCAGCTCCTTCGTCCTCGTCAACGAGTACCACGGCGCCCTCCACGTCTACCACGCCGACCTGTTTCGCCTCGAAGACCCCGCCCAGGTCTTCGAGCTCGCCCTCGAAGAAAACGCCGCCGATGGCCTCCTCGTCGTCGAGTGGCCCGACCGCGCCCCCCAAGAGCTGCCGCCCGACCACCTCCTCGTCCGCTTCGAGGTTACCGGCGAAAAGACCCGCCGCATAACCCTCGAACCCCACGGCCACCGCTACGAAGCGCTGGTCAAACACTTCGCCCCGTCAGCCGCCAAACGCATTCCCTCTCCCTGGAAGGGAGAGGGCTAGGCCTGTCCTGAGCTTGTCGAAGGAGTGAGGGTGCAACGTGACGCCTGACCATCCCGTTGCGGTGAAGCAATGTTCGGGCTCCCCTCTCCCCGCGGGAGAGGGCAAGGGTGAGGGGCAGCGCCGTGCCAACTGAGAAGAACCTCCTCGTGGCCCTCGACACCGCCGCCGATATCGCCGGCGTAGCCCTCCTGGAAGACGGCGCCCTCCTCTCCGAAACCACCTGGCGAGCCCACCAGAGCCATTCCCGAGACCTCCTGCCCGCACTCGACTGGCTCCTCTCGCGACATGGCCGCACCAAGGACGACATCGCCGCCGTCTGCGTCTGCCTCGGCCCCGGCTCCTACGCCGGCCTCCGCGTCGGCGTCAGCACCGCCAAAGCGCTCGCCTACGCCCTCGACGTCCCTCTCGCCGGCGTAAACCGTCTCGAAGCCGACGCCTTCTTCGTCGCTGAGGCGTCCGGCGCCCGCGTCATCGCCCTGCAGGCCGCCGGTCGCGCCGAGCTCGCCTGGGCCGCCTACGGAGCATTCGGCCACGACCTGCGAGAGCTGATCGCGCCACGCCTCGACCCCGTCGAAGCGCTCCTCGCGATCGTCGCCGAGGGCGACGTGATCACCGGCGAAGCCAAGGCGTTCGAGAACGGGCTCTCAGAGGCGCTCGCCGCGAAGGGCGCTCGCATCGTCGAAGCCCCCGCGACGCGCGTCCTCGCCATCGCCACCCTCGGCGCCCAACGCATCGCCCGCGGCCAGATCGACAATCCCGACACGCTTGTGCCACTGTATTTGCGCGCGCCCGCAATCGGCCCAAAGCGCTAGTCCGGAGACAGCGCCAGCAGGGGTAGCGGGGGCGCAGCCCATGCGCGGGGGTCTGGGGGTGTCCCCCAGTACTTCTGATTCAGAGGGCGGAGCAGACTAGGCCCGAAGGGCCGCGGGATGCAGCCTTGAGTTGGTCTCGAAAGGAAGATATGGAACGCACCCTGATCCTCGTTAAGCCCGACGCGATGCAGCGAGGTCTCGCCGGCGAAGTCCTCAGCCGGCTGGAGCGCCGCGGCCTCCGCATCGTCGGTCTCAAGCTCCTCCAGGTAGACCGCGCCCTCGCCGAGCGCCACTACGCCGAGCACGCCGGCAAGCCCTTCTTCGAAGGCCTCGTTGCCTACATCACCTCCTGCCCGATCATCGCCGCCGCCATTGAGGGCACCAACGCCGTTCAGGTCGTGCGCAACACCGTCGGCGCCACCAACCCGCGCGAAGCCGCCGCCGGCACGATCCGCGGCGACCTCGGCGTCGAGATCGGCCGCAACCTGATCCACGGCTCCGACTCGCCCGAAAGCGCCGCCCGCGAGCTCGCCCTCTTCTTCGACGCCGCCCAGCTCCTCGACTACCAGCGCGACGTCGATAAGTGGGTCTTCGAGTAGAAGTAGCGTCATTGCGAGCCATCCTTCCGCAGAAGGAGGCGAAGCAACCTCACGAAGAAGTACGAGGTCGTTCATCCAGCCAACGCCGCGACGTAGCAAGAGGCCCGGACGTCTCTCGATGCGTCCGGGCCTCTTGCTACCTTGAGTTCGCGCCGTGAGCTACTCGGCGCCCGTCTCCAGCGTTCGCTCCCACTCGAAGTCGGCTTCGTCTTCCTTGTGGCGCTTCGTGTACCAGACGTAGCCGGCAATGGCGGCAGCGGCGGTAAGCGGCAGTAGCAGCTTGATCATCTCAGACCTCCTGAACTCGGCTCTACGGGGCGGGGTCTACTCCTGATCTTCGGCCTCGCTGCCGTTTTCTTTCGACTTCGGCAGCTCGAGTTCGATCTCGCTCGCCTCGCCGCCGTCCTTCGGCTCGATCTTCATCTCGACCTCGAACTCGAGCTTGCGGCGGTGCGACAGACTATAGGCGGCGGCAGCAAGGGTCAGCAGCGCAATCGGCAGCAGAATCTTCAGCACGGACGTCTCCTTTCGCGTCCTCAAATCGTAAGCAGACGGCGGTTACAACGATGCGAAGACGCACCGCCGCCGCATCACGGCCGCATCTAAATCAGGCGAAGTCTTACTGGAAGCGAACCGCCGGGACGCCCGCGCGCGTCCACAACCCCTCGAGGTTGTAGCGGGCGCGGTCCTCCGCCGTGAAGATGTGCACGATAACCGGCCCGAAGTCGACCAGCACCCAGCCGGAACTCGCCTCGCCCTCGCGGCGCAGCGGCTTCACGCCCTCGCGCGCCAGCTCCTTGTCGAACGCGTTGATCAGCGCGTCCATGTGTCGCGCGTTCTGCGCCGAAGCGATGACGAAGTAGTCAGCAAATGATGCGACGGCGTGAATATCGAGCAGCACGACATCCTCAGCCTGCCGGTCCGACAACAAGTCCACGATGCGACGGGCCATCTCAGAGGCGTCGATCTGCGTTTCTGTCACCCTCTAAAAGTAACAGGTAACAAGTAACCAGTAACCAGCGGCTCCGTCCGAGTCTCGCAGGAGACATAGGCCGCAGCCGTCTTTGCGAGCCATCTAAGAGAGGCGAAGCAATCTCACAAGCGCCACCATACGCTGCGGCCGCTGCGCCACGTCTCGTCCGCTGAGCTTCCCTCTCCCCACGGAAGAGACCTCATCTTGGCAGGCGGGCTGTCAACGGCTGAGCTTCCCCCTCTCTGCGTGCGGAGAGGGGGATTGAGGGGGAGAGGTCGTTCTACGCCCCATCTAACTCAAACAACGCACCGTGATTCCAACTACGCCAGCAGGGGCAGCGGGGGCGCAGCCCATGCGGGGGGAGTCTGAGAGCCTGTCCTGAGCCTGCCGAAGGAGGTCTCCCTTCCCTGGCCGCCGCCATCCCCCTCCGTTCACGGAGAGGGAGCTACTTGACATGCGTGGTCTTGGCTGACGAGTCGCCTGTGGCTCAGCTTCCCCCTCTCTGCGTGCGGAGAGGGGGAAGCTGAGGGGGAGAGGTCGTTCTAGGCCCCATCTAACCCAAACAATGCACCGTGATTCCACAAACGCCAGCAGGGGCAGCGGGGGCGCAGCCCATGCGGGGGAGTCTGAGAGCCTGTCCTGAGCCTGCCGAAGGAGGTCTCCCCTCAGAACTCATCTCCAAAATGGGCGGAGCAAACAAGCCCGCCCGAAGGAAGGGCGAAGGATGCGCAGCCCCCACGCCCCGGGTCGCCCTCAACGTCTCGTAGAATAAAGCCATGTCTTCCCCTCGCGTCATCGTCGCAATGAGCGGCGGCGTCGATTCCGCCGTCGCCGCCGGCCTCCTCGTCCGCGCCGGCTACGACGTCGTCGGCATCACCATGCGCCTCTGGTCCCGCGACGACGGCGAGGCGCGCCTCCATCAGAAGCGCTGCTGCGGCGTCGAAGACATCGATGACGCCCGCGCCGCCGCCGACGTCCTCGGCATCCCCCACTACGTCCTCAACCTCGAAGACGAGTTCGGCCGCCGCGTCGTTGACTACTTCGTCGACGAGTACGCCCGCGGCCGCACCCCCAACCCCTGCCTCGCCTGCAACGAGCACGTCAAGTTCCGCGCCCTCCTCGACCGCGCCCTCGCGATGGACGCCGCCTACCTCGCCACCGGCCACTACGCCCGCGTCGAGACCGAGGGCGGCGTCACCCACCTCGTCCGCGCCGTCGACGACTCGAAGGACCAGTCCTACGTCCTCTACACGCTGAAGCAGGCCGAACTCTCCCGCCTCCTCTTTCCCGTCGGCGACTACCCGAAGACCGAGATTCGCCGCCTCGCGCTCGAGATGGGCCTGCCGCTGCACGACAAGCCGGACAGCGCCGAGATCTGCTTCGTCCCCGGCAACGACTACCGCGCCTTTCTCGCCGGCCGCCTGCCCCAGGCCGCCGGCGCCATCGTCGACCGCGAAGGCGACGTCGTCGGCGAGCATACCGGCGTCGCCGGCTACACGATCGGCCAGCGCAAGGGCCTCGGCGCCTTCGGCGAGAAGCGCTTCGTCACCGCCATCGACCCGGAGCTGAACCTGATAACGATCGGCGAAGAAGAAGACCTGCAGACGCGCCGCCTCTGGGCCGAGGCGCCAAGCTGGGTCACCGGCGCGCCGCCCGCCGCCGAGTTCGACGCCATGGTAAAGGTGCGCTACAAGAACCAGCCCACCCCGGCCCGCGTCCGCGTCTCAGAAGCCGAAGATGAGATCGAGGTCGAGCTCCTGCGCCCCGCCCGCGCCGTAACGCCCGGCCAGGCCGCCGTCCTCTACGACGGCGATCGCGTCATCGGCGGCGGCGTAATCGCCCGCACCGAAGCGCCCACCCCGGCCGCACCCTTGTCATTCTGAGCGCAGCGAAGAATCCAGCCGAACCGAAGTAGCTCCCGAAGCCCCGAAACGCCTCTGCAGAACCCGACAACGCCCCGCCGTTCCGATACGATTCGACCGCCTCCGGCTGCTATACTTTGGGTCGCCCGCCTTAATCTGACGTGGAGAAGCGAATGCCAATACTCATCACGCTCGGTGACGCCCGCGACATCGTCGTCATCGCTTACGGCATCGCCGGTCTCGTCTTCTTCTTCATCGGCATCATCGTCCTCGTCGTTCTCGTCTTCAGCGTCAAGGGCCTGATCGGCGCCCTCCGAAGCACCCTGGACGAGTCCGTCAAACCGACCCTCGAATCCGTAAAGAACACCGCCGATACCGTCCGCGGCACCACCGAGTTCGTCGGCAAAACCGCCATAGCGCCGATCGTGCGGACCTACGGCATGTTCGCCGGCGTTCGTAAGGGCCTCGGCGTCCTCGCCGGGCTGCAGAAGAAGGACAAATAGCATGAAGCGCGGACTCTTCCTCGGTATCATCGTCGGCGCCGCAATCGCCTTCCTCATCGGCAAGCAAAAGACCGCCGCGCCGTCGCTCGAATCGACGCCGAATCAGGCGCCCGGCGAGGCCGCAGGCGTCGTCGACAAGCTGCGTGGTCAGGTCAAAGAAGCGATCGAAGCCGGCCGCGAAGCCGCCGACGAAAAAGAGGCGGAGATGCGCCGCCGCTTCGAAGAATCAAAGTCCTGATTCAGACGAAGGTTTCTGCATCCAGGGAGCGGCTCGTTTAGACGATCCGTTGGGCCCTCACCCTTCGATAGGCTCAGGGCGGCGCCTAGCCCTCTCCCGGAGGGAGAGGGAACCCAAACGACGCGACAAGTGTTGAGAGTCGAGTCGCCTTCTCAGGGCGCCAGCAGGGGTAGCGGGGGCGCAGCCCATGCGGGGGGAGTCTGAGGGGTCTCCCCTCAGACTCTCTTTTCCTCAAACCTGAGCGAAGCAGCGCGAGAGCGATGCGTAGCGACGCGGGCCGTATGGTGCGGGCGGCGCGACGCCCTCACCCTAACCCTCTCCCGAAGGGAGAGGGAACCAAATAATCGCGCCCCTGCCTTGAAACAAGCAACCACTATCGAGAGCCAACAAGACGCCTCGAACGCCGAAGCGGCAGCCCTACAGGTGCAGCGAAAGCTGCCGGACGCCGCCGCGGCAGCCTTCCGGTCAAGGGAACCTTGTGGCGGAGAGGGTGGGATTCGAACCCACGAGCCCCCGTGAGGAGACTACACGCTTTCCAGGCGTGCCTGTTCAACCACTCCAGCACCTCTCCACGTCTCCCGAGTCTACCAAAGCGCCGCTTCTAGGAACCACGCGCGCCATCCTGACACGATTGTCACCACCTTTTCGGAGCGAATCAGCGATAATGTTGCTCCCACTCAACTGATTAGCTAACATATTGTTGAATTCGGCAACGTTCTGAGGGGGACCTAATGCCACAGTTGCACATCCGTAAGCCAAGCGAAGCGCCGCCGCCTTCTCGATCCTCCCGCGCCGTCCGCGAACAGCAGCAGAAGTACGACGATTTCGTGCGCGGAATCGAGACCAGCGACGTCGGCGACCTCGAGCTCGAGCCCAAAGAGAATGTCCGCAGCGTAAAGG
Source organism: Dehalococcoidia bacterium (assembly GCA_035292965.1). Lineage (GTDB taxonomy): Bacteria > Chloroflexota > Dehalococcoidia > DSTF01 > WHTK01 > WHTK01. Next base: position 10,077 of record DATDPC010000119.1, read on the forward strand.
TGCGCCTCCGACGCGCCTCCTCTCGCCTCGGCATCGACCTCGAAATCTGGGACACAAACGGCCACGTCTATTTCCGGCGCGTAACCCGTCGCGGACGGCCTCGCAAGAAGAGCTAGCTAACCTCCGGTAGCCCCACGCCTCCGTGCAGTGGATAATCGCGCCATGCTCGTAGACATGCACGCCCACGTCATCCCGGAGAACTTCCCCGCCGCCGCCGGCCGCGCCGCCGCCGCCCGCTGGCCCTCGATCGACCACATCGGCCACGGCGAAGCCAAGGTCATGATCGCCGGCGAGAACTTCCGCACCGTCCACAACGGCAACTGGGACATCGAGCGCCGCCTCACCGACATGGCCGCCACCGGCGTCGACGTTGAAGTCGTCTCGCCGATGCCAGAGCTGCTCTCCTACTGGTTCACGCCCGAAGACGGCCTCGAGATATCGCGCTACCTCAACGAGTTCATCGCCGGCCTCTGCGCCGCCGCCCCCGGACGCTTCTACGGCCTCGGCGCCGTGCCGCTTCAAGACCCGGACCTCGCATCGAAGGAGCTGTCGCGCGTCAAAGACGCGGGCCTCGCTGGCGTCGAGCTCGGCACCAACATCCTCGGCAAATCGCTGGGCGACGAGCGCTTCCGTGGCTTCTTCCAGGAAGCGTCGCGGCTCGGCCTCGCCGTCTTCGTCCACGCCCTCCACCCGACCTTTGTCGACCGCATCGGCGGCGCCCTCGCAAACCCGATCGGCTTCCCCACCGACACCGGCCTGACGATCTCGTCGATCATCGGCAGCGGCGCCGCCGAAGCCTGCCCGGACCTGCGCATCGCCTTCAGCCACGGCGGCGGCACCTTCCCGTCGATGCTGCCGCGACTCGTCCACAACTGGAGCGGCGCCTGGAACGAAGAGCCCGGCAGCGGCGGCCTCGGCGCCGGCATGCTCTCGCGCTCCCCCGCCGAATACGCCCGCCGCTTCTACTACGACACCCTCGTCTTCGACGCCCGCGCCATCCGCTACCTGATCGACATGATCGGCCCCAAGCAGCTCCTCGTCGGCTCCGACTACCCCTACATGGAGCGCGAGCAGCCCGTAGGCAAAACCCTAATGTCGATGCACCTCCCCGCTGCCACCCTCGAAGACATCACCTGGCACAACACCTTCCGCTTCCTCGGCACGGAGCCTCCCGCCCTTTAACAACCACGCCTCACCGGACACATCTCACATTTAGAGACGTGACACCCCTCCAACGCCAGCAGGGGTAGCGGGGGCGCAGCCCATGCGGGGGGTGCGCGAGGGGTCTCCCCTCGCTCTCTCTTCGTCCACCTCTCTTAATCAAGAAAGGGGCGAAGCAAACAAGCCCGCCCGAAGGAAGGGCGAAGGATGCGCAGCCCCGACGCCCCGGCCGCCGCCCAACCCCACGTCCTCCTCGGGCGCTCCGAAACGCAGCCGCCTTCGCCAGGGGCCAGATTCTTCGCTTCGTTCAATGACAATGGAGGTGCCACGCCACCCCAGCAGGAGCAGCGCGGGCGAAGCCCGCGCGGGGGGAGTCTGAGGGGTCACCCCTCAGCCCTTATCTAGAAAGGGGCGAAGCAAACAAGCCCGACCAAAGGGAGGGCGAAGGACGCGCAGCCCCGACGCCCCGGCCGCCGCACAACGTCACGTATCGAGAAGACGCCCCGCGAAGCAGCGCCCAGCATTGTAACGTTTACGTAAGCTCTGCTATACTCGCGCTCGATTCTGGGTCTGATGGGTGGTGACGTGGCCGAATACTCCTCCTTCCCCAAGTGTCAGAAGTGCAAGAACGGCGACCTCGTACCCCTGTCCGACTTCGGCAGCCAGGGCGCCGCGATCCACTACAAAGCCTGGGTCTGCACCAACCCCGAGTGCGGCTTCAACCTCAAAATCCGCAACGGTGACCTCTACATGGACGAGCCGATCTCCAGCGGCGCCGTCCACACCCCCCGCTACCGTTAGCCGTCAAGACTGAGAAACGTACGGACGGAGCTTCAGCTTCGTCCGTGAGACGTTACCTTCCACTCTCAGGGTGCATCTCTGTCAGACCGTCGTGCCTCAGCGTAACCAGAAGGCGCTCGGATCGTCCTGCGGCTTGAAGCCCGCCGCCTCCGCCACCTCCGCCGCGAGGTCGAAGCCGGCCGCGAGCTTGTCCGCGCTGTGAGCGTCGCTGCCGAACGCGACGGCGCCGCCGCCCTCCTCGTACCACCAGCGCAGCACCCTCGGGCCGGGACAGAGATAGCGCTCCGGCGCCCGGCCGCGCGTCGTGTTGATCTCCAGCGCCACGCCCCGGCGCGCCGCCGCCCGTAGCACCGTCCGCAGATCGTCCTCGAAGCGCGATTCGTCAAACGCCGGCTGCTGCGGCCAGTAGCGCTTCGGATAATCGAGATGCGCCAGCACCTCGAAGCGCACGTCGCTCTCCAGCATCGTCACCATCTCGCGCAGGTAGCCCCGGAACATCTCGTCGACATCGTCCGGGTGCAGAAACCCCTTCTCGCTCGCATCGCCGGAGCGCTCCCTGCTCTTCACGAAGTGCAGGCTCCCCAGCACGCGGTCGAGCGGCGCCACGCCGAGGATCTCGCGCACGCGCTCGCTGTGCAGGTGCGGCTCCCCCAGCTCGACGCCGCTCATGATCCGCAGCGACGGGTAGGCCGCGCGGCAGCGCTCGATGCACTCGAGGTACGCCGGCATGTCGACCACCGCGTCCTCGCCGCGACTCCAGTCCGCATGCTCCGTGAACGCGATCGACGGCAGCCCCAGCGCGACGGCGCGACGGCACGTCTCATCCATCGAACCGCGCACCGCGTCCCAGGACCACTCACTGTGTACGTGGTGGTCCGGCATCGCCCGCTTCGGCCCCGGCGAGTACGCCGGCCGCCGCATCAGCAACCCCAAGACACGCCGCAGCGCACCCGAGCGAGCAAGCTTGATCCGAACGGTCTGCATCAACACGATACTAACGGACGTATTCCCCTCTCCCTTTGGGAGAGGGGCCAGGGGTGAGGGAGCAACGCCTCGTCGGAGATCAGGCTGAGAACAGCACCCGCGCTACCTTGTCCGTCACGTCGAACAGCGGCGCTGGGTAGAGGCCGACGAAGAACACGCCGGCCGTCAGCGCTATGACCATGCCCTGCATCGGCGCCGGCACCTCGAAACGTCCTTCCCGCTGGAAGGACTCCGGCGGCTCGCTCACGTACATCTCCCGCAGCACCTGCAGGTAGTAGTAAAGCGAGATCAGGCTCGTCACCACGGCGACACCCGCCAGCCAGTAGAAGTCGTTATCCGCGACCGACTGGAACAGGATGAACTTCGTCAGGAAGCCCGCGAACAGCGGCATACCGGCGAGCGAGAACAGCGCCACCGCCAGCACCGCCGAGAGCAGCGGCGCCCGCTCCGACATGCCCCGGAAGTCGCGTATCTCCTCCGCGCCCGTCGCGTTGTTGTAGGCGATGATCGCCGTGAACGCTGCAACGTTCGTGATCACGTAGCCGGTCATGTGCAGCAGCAGCGCGCTCGAAACGTCCTGCGAGATCGCCGTGATCCCCATCAGCATGTAACCAACCTGGCCGATGCTCGAGTACGCCAGCAGGCGCTTGATGTTGTGCTGCTGCAGCGCCACCATGTTCCCCAACACCATCGTCATCGCCGCCATCGCCGCCAGCATGAAGCGCCAGTCGTCGATCACCGGCAGCAGCGCGCTCGAGAACAGACGCAGCAGCAGCGCAAACCCCGCCGCCTTCGACGTCGCCGAAAGGTACGCCGTGATCGGCAGCGGCGCGCCCTCGTACGCGTCCGGCGTCCACATATGGAACGGCACCGCCGCCACCTTGAACCCCAGCCCGGCGACGACCAGCGTCAGCCCGGCCAGCGTCCCGAGCGTGAAGCCCTCCGTCCCGTTCGCGAACGCCAGGCTGATCTCGTCGTAAGACGTGCTGCCCGCCGTCCCGTAGATGAAGCTGATGCCGTACAGCAGCAACGCCGAAGCGAACGCACCCAGCAGCATGTACTTCAGACCGCCCTCGTTCGAGCGCGGGTCGTTCTTCTGGTACGAGACGAGGATGTAGAGGCTGAAGCTCAGCAGCTCCAGCGAGATGTAAGCCGTCAGCAGCTCCCGCGCCGCCGCCATGTAGATCGCGCCCACTGTCGATAGCGTCAGCAGCGCGTAGTACTCACCCGGGTTGCGCAAGTTCTTCTCGACGAACTGGTACGACATCACGACGATGCCGAACGTCGTCGCGATGAAGAAGCAGCGGAAGAACGTCGTGTAATCGTCGATGTAGATCAGCCCGGCGAAGTTGTCGTTATCGCCGCCACCGCTGTCTATGTAGGTAAGCGAGACAAGGAACGCCGCGATCAGGCCGAGGCCCGTGAACAGCGGCAACACGCGCTTGTCCGTCTTCGGCAAAAACGTATCGATGAAGACGATCAGCAGCGCCACGGCCCCGAGGATGTACTCCGGGATCAGCAGCTCGTAGTTGAGGCCGATGCTCTCTCTCATGCCACCCCGACCACGTCTTTGCGCGCCAGTCCTTCCGCAGAAGGACGGCGAAGCAATCTCACCGCGTCAGAGACGCTTCTCTCTGACCGGAACCACCTCGCAACCTTCATACGGACGCTCACTGGACACCCGGCAGGAAGTTAACCACCGTCGGCGCAATCCGGTCGACGAACGGGTCCGGCCACAAGCCCATAAAGAGGATGAAGCCGATCAGCAGGCCGCCGCCGATCATCTCGTACTTGTTCATCTCCTTCAGGCCGCCCCAGCGCTCCTCGTTGAACTGACCGAAGAACGCCACCGCCAGCAGCCGGAAGATGTACACAGCCGTTATCCCGGCGCCGAGCACCGCCAGCCCGCCCGCGACCGGGTAGCTGCGGAACGTCCCGACGAACACGTTGAACTCCGCCGTGAAGCCGGAGAAGCCCGGCAGACCGACAGACGTCAACCCGGCGACCATGAAGTAGACCGCGAACAGCGGTAACTTCCTCGCCAGGCCTCCGAAGGCGGCGATCTCGCGCGTGTGCGCCTGGTCGTAAACCACGCCCACCATGGCGAACAAGAGGGCCGTCATCACCCCGTGCGAGAACATCTGTAACGCCGCGCCGTTTACACCCACCGGGTCCAGCGTCGCCAGGCCCAGCAGCACGTAGCCCATGTGGCTCACGCTCGAATAGCCGATGACGTACTTGAAGTCTGTCTGCGCCATCGCCGAGATCGCGCCGTAGATGATGTTGATCGACGCCAGCACGACGAGGGCCGGCATCCAGAACTCCGCGCCGGCTGGCAGCAGCTGAATACCGAGGCGCAGGATGCCGAACGCGCCCAGCTTCATCAGAACGCCCGCGTGCAGCATCGATACCGCCGTTGGCGCCGCGACGTGGCCGTCAGGCGACCACGTGTGGAACGGCCACAGACCCGCCAGACAACCGGCGCCGATCGCGAACAGCGGGAACACCAGCTTCTGGAAGTCCGCGTCGAAGCCGCCGTCCGCCGCCTGCGCGTACAGCGTCGGCAGGTCGAAGGTGCCGAGGCCCGACTCGATGAAGATCGCGAAGATGCCGAGGAAGATCGGCACCGAGGCCGCCACCAGCATCATCATCAGCTTCAGGCCGCTGTACTCCTTCGTACGCAGGAACGTCGGGAAGCGCGTGCTGGAGCCCCACACCGCGATCAGAAGGTACATCGGCAGCACCGCGAGCTCGTAGAAGAAGAAGAAGAAGAACAGGTCCAGCGACGAGAACGTCCCCATCACACCCGCCGTCAGCACGAAGAAGAGGATGAAGAAGTCCTTGTTCTTCGTCTCGATCTTCAGCGAGATCAGCGTCCCCGCAAGCGTCACGATCCCGTTCAGCAGGATCATCACCGCCGCGATGCCGTCGATGCCGAGGTGCAGCGTGATCCCGTTCTCGCCCAGGACGCCCACGTTCTCCAGCCAGTCGTAACGCAGGAGGAACCTGAACTGCTCGTCGTCGCTCGCCTTGTAAGCGATGAAGACGTAGACCGAGATCGCGAACATCACCGCGCTCGAGAGCACCGCGAGGCCGCGTACCCAGTCCTTCCGCTCGGAAGGCACCAGCACCAGCGCCAGCGCCGTGAAAATCGGTATCGCGATTAGCGCGAGTAGTGCGTGTCCTTGCTCCACCCGACTATCCCTTCACCGAGAACGCGGCGATCGCGAACACCGCGACGCCGACGATCATCGCCAGCGCGTAGTTGGGCAGCTTGCCCGTCTGCTGCAGCTTCAGCCCGAACGCCGCCAACCCCGTCGCCTGGCCGGGGCCGTTGACACCCGTGTCGTTGATCACCAGCCGGTCGAACAGCGCCACCACCTTGGCGAGGCCGAGGACGAGGTTGTTGATCACCCACTGGTAGAAGTCATCTACGTAGAACTTGTTCCGGAACAGCGTGTACGCCCAGGGGAACTTCGCCCCCGCCGCCTTCGCCGGCTCCATCGCGCCCGTCCACGCCCACATGCCCGCGCCCAACCCGGCGCCGACCAGCAACGTCGACACGATCGCGATCGGCCAGTCGAACTCG
>DATDPC010000120.1:0-7965 GCA_035292965.1 Dehalococcoidia bacterium
AGACGTTGCTCTCGTCTTCGATTGGCGTGACGCCGGCAGCTCCGCAGTAAGCGCGCGTCTCGGCGCCGGTGAGCCAGAGCAGCGGCCGCAGCAGCGATAGGCCCTCCTGCCCGGCAAAGGGCCATGCAGCGCGCGGCGACATCGCCGCCAACCCTTCGAGGCCGGCGCCGCGCAGGATATGCAGCAGCACCGTCTCCGCCTGGTCAGACGCCGTGTGTCCGGTCGCGACGGCGTCGCAGCCGGCTTCGCGCGCAGCGCGGGCGAGAAACTCGTAGCGCTCGCGCCGCGCCGCCTCCTCGATCGAGATACGGTCCGTCTTGGCGCGGGCGCGGACGTCGCCGCGACGGCTGTAGAACGGCACGCCGCACGATTGCGCCAGCTCGCGCACGAAGGCCGCATCGCGCTTCGAGGCCGCGGCGCCGCGCAGGGCGTGGTCGAAGTGCGCCACGGCGATGCGTCCGGGCCGGCGCTTCGTCAGCTCCAGCAGCAAGAGAAGCAGCGCCGTCGAGTCCGACCCGCCGGAGACGGCCAGGAGCAGCCGCCCGTCGCCGTCGAGCACGCCGTTATCAGAGACGTGGCGGCGCAGCTTCGACTCGATGCGGCGGCGCAGGCGCAGGGCATCGTTGGTCATGTCAGGGGAAGTATAGGTACGGCGGCGGCGGGTTGGGGCCGGTCAGGGTCCGCTGTCGTTGCCGAAGAGGCGTTGCCACCAGGTCCGCGTGTCGTCCTCCTGGTTCTGCGCCTCCGGCGTCGGCGCGTCGACGACGACGAGCGTCTCGCCCGGGAGGACAAGGCCGAAGACGCGGCGCGCCATGTACTCGACGTAGTCATCCGTGCGCAGGTAGTCGCGCACCTGCTGCAGCTCATCGAGCTGCGTCTGCAAGCCGTCGACCTCGCTCTGGAGGCGGCTCTCATCGTTGACCAGGTGGTAGGAGTTGAGGAGGTTGTGACCAGCATCGACAAACAGGTAGGCGCCGACGCCGAGGGTTGCGATCAGGATCAGACGGCCTGGGGAGAAGAGACGGAACAAGCCCAAGTAATCACTCTCATCCCGCCGCGTCGAGAGTAACATAACGACCCTTGTCTGGGAAGCTGCCCCCTGCCGGTGGAAGCAGCAGCGCCGCAGTCCTAGAATCGATGGGTGACGTCAGAGACGGGCAACAAGCGCTGGCTGATGAAGGCTCTGCGTGAAGTGCCGGGCGAGTTGCACAAGCAGTTCTACGGCGTCGACGAGCGCGACCTGCGCTGGCGGCCCGCCAAGGGCGATTGGTGCCTCAAAGAGATCGCCGCCCACATGCGTGACTACGAGCAGCTAGTTCAGCGCCAGATCGAGCTGATCACGCGCCGGCGTGAGCCTCGCCTGCCGCACGAGGCGATCGACGTGCTGCCATCGGAGCGCAACTACCGGGACGAATCGGTCATCGACCTGCTGTACGAATACGCCAACGCCCGCGAAGAGACGGGCTGGCTGCTTTACACGCTGGAGGAGGACGACTGGCTGCGCGGCGGCATCCACCCCTACCGCGCCCGCGTCACGATCTACGACATCGCCCGCGAGCTGCACGAGCACGACCTGCAGCATCTGTATCAGGCGCAGAAGGTGCGCAAGGCCCTGACCCAACGTCCGTCTAGGGCGAATCGAGCTCCTTGAGCTTCTTGTACTGCTCGCCGTTGTCGCCCCAGATCGAGGCGTTGAACATCGCCATCACCTTCGCCTGGTCGGCGACGGGCGTGTACTCCAGGAACGTGTCCTCGATGCGCTTGTCACGAAGCATGTAGCGCCCGAAGTCAGACGCCAGGTAGAGGTCGCGCAGCGCCAGCGCAAACGCCTCCTCGCCGATCTGGCGGCGAATGTCGAGCAGGAAGACGTCCGCGGCCTCGTAGAGGCCGTCTTCTGCGACGCGCAGGTCGAGGAGCTTGTTGGGGAAGCGCGAGGCGGCGCGCTTGCGGTCGGCGTAGAACGCATCGAGGTTCGGCGTGGCGATGCGCCAGCCCTCCGGCGCCTCGAAGCTGAGGCGCTGCTGCACCAGCGTCGCGTAGATATCGGCGAGGCCCTCGTTGAACCAGGACGGCCCAACCGACCAGTAAGAGTGTGACATCTCGTGCCCGAGGACGAAGGCGTTAACAACGCAGCAGCGGGCGATGCGGATGAACTGGCCGTCGTTGTAGTCGTTGATCGGGAAGTCGCCGTTGATTACGTAAAGCACTTTTTCCGGGAACTGCACCCCGGCCATCGACTCGATCAGCGGCAGCGAGGCGGTCAGGTATGACATCTCCTTCGGGCCGTCCTGGCCGGGCTCGTAGACCAGCATCATCTCGATCTCGCCCTGGCTGAGCTTCACCTTCTGGTAGATGTAGAGCTTTCGCTTGATCGTCTCGTCGCTCACCGAGTCGGTGTACGAGCCGGGGTAGCGCGCGACGAACGAGAGCGTCCGCTCGATGAACAGGGCTTCGTCGCGCGTGATGCCGTCTTTGTACCAGTCCTGCTGCTTGAAGAGGCCGATCAGGTCGCCGCGTGTGCCCTGGTAGCGGGCGAAGGCGCGCCCAACATCGCCGATGCCGACGCGGTTTAGCGGACGCCGCACCATGAAGTCGTCTGAGGGGAGCGGCGTCGGCGCGTTGCCGGCCTCGCCGGGCGAAAGCAGCGGCGTCGGCGTCGCCGGCACATTCGCGGACGACCCGCTGCAAGCGACGACGGCGAAAGCCAGCGTCGCGATGAAAAGCAGCGAGAGAAGACGCGGGGTCATCCGATTTAGGATAGCTGACGGTCTGTTGTCTGAATGTTAAGCAGTTACAAACACCTGCCTTGTCTTAATATCGGCGCATGAACGAGCGCTGGCGCGACCGGGTCTACGTGAAGGAGTCGCCGATCGATGGGCTCGGCGTCTTTGCGCGGCGCAACTTCCGCACCGGCGAGATCGTCCTCGTACGCGGTGAGATGCACCCCGTGACGCCGGAGGCCCCGCTCGACGAGGCCGCCGGCGAGCTAGAGCAGCACTGTGACGTGGTCGACGGCAGTCAGGTCTACCTCGCCTTCCCCGACCGCCACGTCAACCACAGCTGCGACGCGAACACGTTCCTCCGCTTCGAGAAGGACAGCGTCTCCTACATCGCGCTGCGGCCGATCGTCGCCGGCGAGGAGGTTACGCAGAGCTACAGCGTCAACCTGAACCACGGCGCGCCGTGGGAGTGCAACTGCGGCTCGGAGCGCTGCCTCGGCGCGGTGCCGGGCGACTTCTTCGAGCTGCCGATCCCGATTCAGATCGAGCTGATGCCGCTGCTGGCAGACTGGTTCGTCCGCGCCCGCGCGGCGGAGTACGACGCGTTGAAGAAAGAGGCGGGGCTACCGGAGGACGACTAGCGCGCGGCGGTCTTCGCTGCCGCTTCGAGGTCCTTCGTCAGCAGCTTGTAGTCGGCGTCTGATATCTTGTGCAGGTTGCCCTGAAAGGCGAGACGCCAGTACTCGCCGCGCGACTTCGTCAGGTCCAGCTTGTCGGCGTACTCTTTGACGTCGAGCCACTGGTCGGCGTCGAGCAGGCGCACGCCCTTCGTCTTGACGCGGAAGGGATAGTCCTCGCCCGGCTTCTTCTCGCTCTTGAACACGGGTGAGTGGTCCTCGAAGACCTCGGACGTGACCTCGGCCTCGCCGCCGAACTTCATGATGCCGACGAGGTAGAAGATCAGGCGGTCGCCCGGCGCCATCGTCGCCGTCTCGCGCCGGCGCGAGCTCTTGAAACCGAACATGTCGAAGCCGCGCCCGCGGGCGATCTCGTAGTTCTCAGCTGAGCCGACGACGATCCAGTTGGCCATTCACTCACTCCTGTCGTTCTGAAGATCGGCTCCCGCCGCTCCCGGCCTGCGCCGCAGACGATTCACGGTTGCAGGGTTCAGTTTACGCCCTGGGCCTGGCTGCGACGCGAGCGCGGCCCGCCGTCGATCTGGATCGACGCGCCGGTGATCCAGGCCGAGGCGTCGGAGGCGAGGAAGACGGCGGCGCCGGCGATATCGCCCGGCAGGCCGACGCGGTTGAGGCCGATGCCTGCGGCGAGCTGCTCGTCCGTGGCCATGCGCAGGGGGTCATTGCGGGTGCGGTCCGTCTGGATCAGGCCCGGCATGAGCGCGTTGACGCGGATCTCGGGCGCCCACTCGGCGGCCATGCTGCGCGTCAGGCTGAGGATCGCCGCCTTGGAGGCGGAGTAGAACGCCATCGTGTAGCCGGGGACGCCGCCGAGCAGCCCGCCGACGGACGACATGTTGATGATCACGCCGCCGTTGGGCTGCTTCTGCATGATCGGCACGGCCGCCTTGCTGCAGAGGAACTGGCTCTTCACGTTCGTGCCGAAGCAGCCATCGAAGTCTGCTTCCTCGAGTTCGAGCAGCGGCGCGCGCTTGAAGGTCGAGCCCCAGCTGCCGCCGGCGTTGTTGACGAGCACGTCGATCTTGCCGAACTCACGCATCGCGGCGTCGATCAGGTTGGCGCAGGCGGCGGCGGCGCTCACGTCGGTCGGGACGCCGATGGCGCGACGCCCGAGGCCTCTGATCTCGGCGACGGCCTCGTCGATCTTGTCGGGGCGGCGAGCGGCGATGACGACGTTCGCGCCGGCCTCGGCAAGGCCGATCGCCACGCCCCGGCCGATGCCGTCCGAGCCACCGGTAACGATTGCAACGCGGTCCGTCAGGTCGAAGTCAGACATATGTCTCCCTCTCTCAAGCTCCGTCTTTGCGAGCCAGTCCTTCCACGGAAGGACGGCGAAGCAACCTCACGGTGAAGTACGAGACCTCGCGTTCTCCGCACTCGACGCCACGCAGCCTAACAAAAACGCCCCTTTCGGGGCGCTTTTTGTATGCGTCTGTTGCGTACTAGCAGCAGGCCTTGGCGGTGCCGCCGCCGTCCGCCGTCTGGAAGCTGCTGCCACAGGCGCAGCTCTTGACCGCGTTCGGGTTGAAGATCGTGAAGCCGCTCTTCATCAGGTCTTCGACGTAGTCGACTTCGGCGCCGTCGAGGAGAGGCGCGCTCTCCGGGTCGACGAGGATCGTCACGCCTTCGGCCTTGATCTCGAGGTCGTCCTCTTCGCGGTTGCGGGCAATCGCCATGCCGTAGGAGTAGCCACTGCAGCCACCGGCGACGACGAAGACGCGCAGGGCGCCGTTCTCGATACCGCGCTCGAGTAGAAGGGCCTTCGCCTTGCTGGCGGCCTTGTCAGTTATGTTAATGAAACCACTGGCGGTCGTTGTCATCAATCGCTCCTTATCGCGAACCTAACAACTGCAGTATATCGTCTCTGCCCCAACCTGCAACCCGCCGGCATGGGAGCTTATCGCTCGGTGCTAGGGCCGAACGGCCCTTTTTCTTACAGTCTTAACCTCGGCCTCGCCGAGGTTGCGGCGCAGCGCTGTCGCTAACTCTTTATCGGCAGGGCGGGCGTCGCGAGACGATAGCTTCTCGATCAGGCGGCGCGTTATGCGCTCCACCTCCGGCTGCTCGACCGCGTCCTTGCGTTTCACGGGCACAGGGTAGCCCGAAGCCGTCCCACCCACAAGCATCGGCTTGGAGAATCGGAACGTAGCGCCCTTCGACAGGCCCAGGGAGATGAGAGAAGCGCCACTAACCTCTTCCTGAGCTTGCCTGCCCTGAGCCTCGTCGAAGGGTCGAAGGACGCTACGCCGCTTCCTTTCGCCAAACGGCGCATGCTCCACTCGCGGTAAACTCGACCCGTGAACACCCCGCAGCGCGTCTATCTCGACCACGCGGCGACGACGCCGATCGACCGGCGCGTCGTCGAGGCGATGCTGCCCTACCTCAGCGGCGCCTGGGGCAACCCCTCCAGCATCTACTACGAGGGCCGCGAGGCCCGCAAGGCGCTTGACGCCGCCCGTCGCGCCGTCGCCGGGGTGCTGGGCGCGAAGCCGAACGAGATCGTCTTCACCAGCGGCGGCAGCGAGTCTGACAATCTGGCCATCCGCGGCGTCGCCTACGCGGCGCAGCGCCGCGGCCGCCACATCATCACGACCGCGATCGAGCACCACGCCGTCCTCCACGCCGTCGAGCAGCTGGAGCGCGAGGGCTTCGAGGCGACGTATCTTCCGGTCGACGGCGAAGGCTTCGTCGATCCTGAGACACTGCGCGCGGCGCTGCGACCGGACACGACGCTCGTCTCGATCATGTACGCGAACAACGAGGTCGGGACGATCGAGCCGATCGCCGAGCTGGTGCGCGTTGTCAAAGACTTCGACCCGCACATCGCGTTTCATACCGACGCGGTAACGGCGGTTGGCGCGCTGGACCTCAACGTCGATCACCTCGGCGTCGGCCTGCTCTCGATCGCGGCGCACAAGTTCTACGGCCCGAAGGGCGTCGGCGCGCTGTACGTGCGGCCACGGACGCCGTTCGTCGGCCAGACGCTCGGCGGCTCGCAGGAGCGCAACCGGCGCGCCGGGACAGAGGACGTCGCCGGCGCCGTTGGCCTCGCGACGGCGCTGCGCCTCGCGGACCAGGAGCGCGACCAGCGCAACGCCCACGTGCGCGAGCTGCGCGACTACCTCTGGGCGGAGCTACCGAAGCGAATGCCCGGCGTGCGCGTCACCGGAGCGCTCGACCCGGAGAAGCGCCTGCCGAACAGCTTCAGCTGCTGCCTCGAGGGCGTCGAGGGCGAAGCGGTGCTGATCCAGCTCGACCTCGCCGGTATCGCCGCGAGCAGCGGCTCGGCCTGCACAACCGGCTCGCTGGAGCCGTCGCACGTGCTCACGGCGATGGGCGTGCCGGCCGAGATCGCGCGATCGAGCCTGCGCCTGACGCTGGGCAAGGAGAACACGCGCGCCGACATCGATCGCCTGCTGGAGACGCTGCCCGGCATCGTCGAGAAGCTGCGCAAGCTGGCGCCGGCGGTCCGCACTTGAACCAGACGTATGTCCAGATCGACCTCGGTGCATCTGCGATTACCTATCTCCGCGAGCGCCTGAGCAATGGAAAGACCCTCTCTAAGCTCCTCGAACAGGCTGTCGATCTAGACCAAGGGGCTATCTGCATTTTCCTGCCGCCGGAGTCGAAGCTTGATCACCTCGAACAGTTCAAGTGGGGAGGAAAGCTGGCTCCGCCGCCACCGGAGACACACACTCAAATCGTCGGGAAAGACGGGACTCGCTGGATCGGCAAGCCTGTGCCCAACACGGATGCTCACCTGGACGCCACCTGCCTCGAGCACCTGCGGCGCAATCCGGTAAACATCTGCCTATTCGAAAAGTGGATGTCGAAGCCTTCTGACCCGTGGGTCGAGCGCGAGAAGCCTCGTTTCCTCTTCTTGGACGAAGAGATGTACTTCTTTGCGACAGCGGCGGACGGAGAGGATGGCCTCCATCGAGAACAGAGAGGCGCCAGAGACGCATGGCCACCACTGCTCGGCGTCCTGGCGCGGAAGCCAGACAGCCTTGCGCTACCAGTTGGCCGTGGCGCGATTACAGAGAAAGAGCTCGCGGAGATCGCGACAACCACAGAGAACATCATCGTCGAGGTTTATGACGGCGAAGCGTATTTGCTCTGGACGAAGACGCCTCCCGCTTGACAACACCCCGCCTCCGGTCTGAATCTTGGCAACGCTGCGATTAGGAGTTAGACGGAGGAGAACCACGATGCAGTGGAACCAGTTCGACACGATGGGCAAGGACGGCGTCGTCGCCGAGGTCGTCACGCTCAAGGGTTACAACGGCGATGAAGTAAACGCCTACTACGCTCGGCCCGCCGGCAACGGCCCCTTCCCCGGCGTCGTCCTCATCCATCACCTGCCCGGCTGGGACGAGTTCTACCGCGAGATGACGCGACGCTTCGCCCAGCACGGCTACCAGGCGATCAGCCCCAACCTCTACGCCCGCTGGGGCGGCGGCACGCCGGACGACGTTACGGCGAAAGCCCGCGCCGACGGCGGCGTCTCGGACGACAGCGTCGTCGGCGACAGCTCGGCGGCGGCGGCG
>DATDPC010000121.1:0-4025 GCA_035292965.1 Dehalococcoidia bacterium
GCGACGGCGGAGACGCTGTTCAGGCCGGCGCTGTAGCGGGAGGCGACGGCGTCGAGCCAGCCGGTGCGCCGCGGCCGGCCGGTGGTCGTGCCCACCTCGGGGCGCGGGCCCTGCATGCGGAGGATGTGGCCGGTTTCGTCCAGCAGCTCCGTCGGCATCGGGCCGTTGCCGACGCGCGTCATGTACGCCTTGTAGACGCCGACGACCTTCGTGATGTCGGCTGGGCCGATGCCGATGCCGATCGCGGCGCCGGGGGAGGTCGATGACGGTACTGAGGACGTGACGTAGTCGTAAGTGCCGCTGTCGAGGTCGAGCAGGGCGCCCTGGGCGCCCTCGAGGAGGATGTTCTCGCCGCGCGCGATCGCGTCGCGGGCGATGACGGACGTATCGCAGACGCGCGGCGCCAGGAGCTCGGCGTAGGCGCTGTAAGTGTCGTAGATTTCGTCGAAGGACAACGGCTCAACGCCGTAGAGTCGCGTGAGGACGTTGTTCTTGTACGGCAAGACGAAGGAGAGGCGCTCACGGAACGAAGCCGGGTCGACGAGATCGCCGACGCGCAGGCCGAGGCGCGCGACCTTGTCGGTGAAGCAGGGCCCGACGCCGCGACCGGTGGTGCCGACGGCGGCAGCGCCGCGCAGCTTCTCGTCCAGCTGATCGATCAGTGGATGGTAGGGCATGATCACGTGGGCACGGTCGCTGACGAAGAGGCGGTCCGTGCTGACGCCGCGGCTTTCGAGCTGGGCGATCTCTTCGAGCAGGACGGCGGGGTCGACGGCGCAACCGTTGCCTACGAGGCAGGTCTTCTCCGGGTAGAAGATGCCGGCCGGCACCAGGTGCAGGGCGAAGAGCCCGAGGTGGTTGATGATCGTGTGGCCGGCGTTGTTACCGGCGGAGTAGCGCGCGATCACGCTGGCGTCGCGGGCGAGGAGGTCTACGATCCGCCCCTTGCCCTCGTCGCCCCACTGACCACCGATGACGACGGTTGCGGGCATCGATTACCTCTGTCCCAGCGCGGTCGCTTCCGCGCGATTACTGCTTCGCTGCATGCGTCCGCGCCACAGCTTCTCAGCCGGCGATGCGGTCTTCAGACCACACTCGTCGATGTTCCTGAACGGCGACGTTTCGAGCAAGTGAGCCGGCCGCCGGCGCGCGACCCGTGGGATTATAGCAAAACGCCGGTTGAGGGCAGGAAGGGCCTTTCTTGAATTGAAGCAGTTCCGTAAGATTCGTGGGCGTGGTATTAGTACAAGGCATCATTTGCTCATGCAAATATCAGGTAAGTATGATTGTGGAGGCCGACACTTTTGCCGAGAAACGCATCCCTGGTGCTCCTAGGCGTGTTTCCGAGGCGCTGTCGTGCAATGGAGGAGCTTAGTTGAGCAACTTGGATAAGGACGCCATACGCACGGAAACGTTGCCGCTCATGACGCTGGTCGACGCTGGCAACGTGGCCCAGAGGGGCCTGGAGAAGCGCCTGAGCCATCTCAAGCTGAGCGTTGCCCAGCAACGCATCCTTGCGCTTGTTTACTTTGCCAAAGAAAGCCTTACACCCTCAATGCTCGCGGCGCTGCTCTTGCAGGAGACGCACAGCGTCAGCGGCCTGCTTAACCGCCTTGAGGACCGCGACCTGATCACGCGCACGCGTGACAAGCAGGACCGTCGCGTCGTCTGGGTTGGTCTCACCGTCGCCGGCCGCAAAGTGGCCGAGGAGGCGATCAGCATCGTCCTCGGCATGTCGCAGGAGCTCGACCCGGTGCTGCGTGGCCCGAAGGGCAACGACATGGTCGATGTCGTCCGGCGCGTGCGTGACATGGGCTTCAAGATCGCCGGCGTGCGCGAAGACATCCGGCGCGAAGCGCTGCGCCGCGTCTGGAGCTAACCCTCCCCCGAAGGGCATAGGTCCCTCGGCTCTGTACGGTACGAAACAAACTCCGTAGCTTTACGTTGTCTTTTATGAGGGCGCGGCGTCCTAACGCATTGCGCCGCCTCCGGTAAACGCCGCGATTTGCTCCGGCGCAAGGACGGCCGGGCTAACTACAGGCGGGGCCGACGTTTCGGTTTAAGCTTCGTATTCGGCTCGGTGACGGCAGCGCGAATCTTCGCTCCTCCACCGTTTGTCCCGTCCGCCGCGATGCGGCCGGGCGTGAAAGACCCGCGCTCTCCTACTTGTACGCCTGCGCGATCGCGTCGACCTGGCCGGGCGTGAGCGCGTACTTCGCCTTGAAGCCGATCGAGCGCGCGTAAGCCGCATCGGCCCCCGCGGCGTCCACCGAGATCAGCCCGTATGCAGCGCAGACGACGACGATGACGCGGCGCGCGTGCTCGAGCTCGCGGCGGTCGAGCGTGCGCTCGACGCCGAGGTCCGCGTCGAGGCCGTCGCCATCGATCGCGAGGCCTCTGATCCGCGTCGAGGCCTGGACGATCTCCTCGGCCCGTAGCAACCCGCGCGCGGAGGAGATCTCCGGGATCAGCACCGCGAGGCCGGGCTTCACCTTCTTCGTCATCTCCTGCTGGCGCGTGAGGACATCGAGCTGGCGGATGTCGCGCGCCGACTGCGCGTTCGGGTAGACGATGCCATCGAGGCCGCCGCCGAGCGCCGCGGCGAGGTCGTCGCGCGTGCGGTCGGTCGACATCGGGCTGAGGCGCACGTAGACCGCCTTGCCGGCGCCCTTCAGCGCCGCGAGGGCGAGGCCGACGCGGCCGCGCGCCTCGTCGTTCGCCGACGCGAGGTCGAGGACAACGGCGTCCGCGCTGGAGGCGCGCGCCTGGTCGATCAGGGCGTTATCGCCGGCGGGAACGAGGAAGAAGCTGCGCGTTTCGGCCATGGCCGCCTCAGATTAGCCGATCAGTCCGCTTGGAACACGCTGCCGGCGACGAAGTAGACGTCGCGCGGGCGCGCGTGGAGCAACCGGCGGCCCCAGTTCGACGGCAGCGCCAGGGCCTCGTCCTGCGACAGGCGGCGCGTCTCGTCGATCGCGAGGCCGGCTTCGGCGTAGGCGGGCGCAAGCACTGCTTCGATGTACGCGGCGTCGAGCGGCGGCAGCGGTTCGCCGGCGAAGGCGTTGGGGTCGTGCGCCGGATCATACGACATAACGATCTCGAAGCGGCCGTCCGGCGCGGCGAGCGAGGCTACGGCATGCAGGATGCCGTCGTCGGGCGCGAGGAGGCCGCGCAGCAGGCCGCCCCAGGGGAAGTTGACGCGCACGAGCCCGGCGAGGCCCCGCAGCTCCTCAGGCAGCGCCTCGACGGAGGCGACGACGAAGCGGGCGTTATCGACACCGCCTCGCGCCGGTTTGCGGGCGGCGCGATAGGCGTACTCGCCGAGGGCATCCGCGTCCGGGTCGACGGCGACGTAGACGCTCGACGCGTCGCCGCGGGCGCTCTCGTAGGCGTAGCGTCCGTCGCCGGCGCCGAGGTCGATGACGACGCGGCGGCCGTCGCGCAGCAGTGCCTCGCGCCAGCCCGGCGGGGCGTCTGTGACCTTCGTGCCGTTGAGGAGGCGCATCGTCAGGCGAAGTATGCGGGCAGCTCGCGGCGCAGCAGCTTGCCGGCGGCGGTGCGCGGCAACGCCTCGACGATGACGATGCGCTTCGGCGTCTTGTAGGCGGCGAGACGTTCGCGGCAGTGCGCGATCAGGTCGTCGGCGGTTGCTGTCGCGCCGGGACGGAGGACGACGGCGGCGACGGGCACGCGGCCCCAACGCGCGTCGCCGGCGCCGGTGACGCCGGCCTCGATCACGTCAGCATGGGCCTGCAGCGCCGCCTCGACCTCGGCGGGGTAGACGTTCTCGCCGCCGGAGACGATCAGGTCGTGGCGGCGGTCGAGGACGTAGAGGTAGCCTTCGGCGTCGACGTAGCCGAGGTCGCCGGTGTGCAGCCAGCCGTCGCTCATTGCATCGGACGGAGCGTTGAGGTAGCCGGGCGTCACGGTCGGCCCGCGCACGACGATCTCGCCCGGCTCGCCGGCGGGGCTTTCGGCGCCCGTGTCGTTGAGAATGCGCAGCTCGGCGCCCATGAGCGGCTTGC
>DATDPC010000122.1:0-3269 GCA_035292965.1 Dehalococcoidia bacterium
AGGGCGTCGCGGGGCTGCTGGACGCCGTGCCGTTGCCGCGGGAGTACGCGCGCCTCGACCGGACGCACCGGGAGCGCTGGCTGCGGGGCGTGCTGGTGGCGAAGCCTGTGGCGAAGAAGGCTGCGTCGAAGGCTGATGCCACGTCTGCTCGCCCTACGAGTGCCTCAGGGCGAGCGGGTCCCCCCGCCCCAGATGGCGAGCCGAAGTCTACTGACCCGCTGGACGCGCCGGTGACGGTTGTGAAGGGCGTCAAGGCGGGTCTGCAGGCGAAGCTCGCGAAGATGGGCGTGCAGACGGTGCGCGACCTGCTGTACCTGTTCCCGAACCGCCACAACGATTTCGCGAACGTGCGGCCGATCGCCGAGCTCGAGGTGGGCGAGGAGCAGACGACGATGGTTAGCGTCTGGAGCGCCCGCGTCGCGATGTTCGGGCGGCGGCCTGGGACGGAGGCGCGCGTCGGCGACGACACGGGGACGATGCGGGTCGTCTTCTTCAACCAGCCGTATCTCGCAGAGCAGCTGAAGACGAACGACAGCATCGTCCTCGCGGGCAAGGTCAGCGTCTACCACAACCAGAAATCGATGGAGAACCCGGAGTGGGAGCGTCTGGAGTCGAACGACCTGACGCACACGGGGCGGCTGGTGCCGGTGTACCCACTGACGGCGGGGCTGAGCCAGCGGCTGCTGCGCCGCGCCGTGAAGGAGGCGGTCGACCGCTTTGCCGGCGGCGTGAAGGACCCGCTGCCGCCGGAGATGCGACGCCGCCACGAGCTGCCGGAGCTGCGCGAGGCGCTGCGCCAGATGCACTACCCGGACACGACGGAGAAGCAGGAGACGGCGCGCCGCCGCGTCGCCTTCGAGGAGCTGCTTTGCGTGCAGCTGGCGGTGCTGGAGCGACGCCTGCAGTGGCAGGACGGTCGCGCGCCGACGTTCGCGCTCGATTCGGTGCTGGACGCGTACAAGGCGTCGCTGCCGTGGGCGATGACGGGGGCGCAGGAGCGGACGCTGGGCGACATCGTGCGCGACATCACGTCTTCGCGGCCGATGGCGCGGCTGCTCGAGGGGGATGTCGGTTCCGGCAAGACGGCGGTCGCGGCGGCGGCGCTGGCAGTCGCGGCGTCGAACGGGTACCAGGGCGCGCTGATGGCGCCGACGGAGATCCTGGCGGAGCAGCACTACCGGACGCTGTCGTCACTGCTGGGCGGGTTCAAGGTCAGGTCTGTTCTAGGACTGCGGTCTGAATCGCGGAACCTCGCCCTACGAGTGCCTCAGGGCGAGCGGAGCTTAAGGATCGAACTGCTTACGGGTTCTATGACGGCCTCGTCGAAGCGGGGCGTTGGTGAGGCTGTGGCGGCGGGCGCGGTTGACGTTGTCGTGGGGACGCACGCGCTGATCCAGGACTCGGTCGTGTTCAAGCGCCTGGGGATCGCGATCGTCGACGAGCAGCACCGCTTCGGAGTGATGCAGCGCGCCGTGCTGCGCGAGCGCGCCGTGGCGAACGACGCGCCGACGCCGCACCTGCTGGTGATGTCGGCGACGCCGATCCCGCGGACGCTGGCGCTGACCTTCTTCGGCGACCTCGACCTTTCGGTGATCGACGAGATGCCGCCGGGGCGCAAGCCGGTGGATACGGAGTGGGTTGGCCCGGACGAGCGCGCCCGCGCCTACGCCTTCGTGCGGCAGCAGGTGCGGGCGGGGCGGCAGGCGTTCGTCGTCTGCCCGCTGATCGACGAATCGCCGACGCTGCAGTCGCGGGCGGCGACGCAGGAGTACGAGAGGCTGTCGCGCGACGTGTTCCCGGACCTGCGCGTCGGGCTGCTGCACGGGCGCATGGCGGCGCGCGACAAGGACGCGGTGCTGGGCGACTTCCGCAAAGGGCGGCTCGACGTGCTCGTGGCGACGACGGTGATCGAGGTCGGCATCGACATACCGAACGCGAGCGTGATGGTGATCGAGGGGGCGGACCGCTTCGGGCTGGCGCAGATGCACCAGTTGCGCGGTCGCGTTGGGCGGGGCGCCGATCAGAGCTTCTGCCTGCTGCTCTCGGACGACCCGTCGGAGACGGCGCGACAGCGCCTGAAGCTGCTCGAGGACCTGAGCGACGGCTTCGCGCTGGCCGAGGCGGACCTGCGGCTGCGCGGCCCGGGCGACTACTTCGGCACGCGCCAGAGCGGCCTGCCGGAGTTTCAGGCGGCAGACCTCTCAGACATACGCATGATCGAGACGGCGCGCGGGGAGGCGATGCGCCTGCTGGAAGACGACCCGAAGCTGGCGAAGGCGGAGCACGCGGGCATCGCCGGGGCTGTCGAGCGGATGAAGCGCGTCGTGACGGGCGAGGTGAGCTGACGAGTGGCAAACGAGCAAACGGGCAGAGGAAGCCCGGCTAAACGGGAGCTGAGGCTGTGAGCGAATCGGAGCCGCCGCGCGGGACGCTGCGTGAACCGATAGCGCAGGCGACGCAAATCACGGAGGCGACGGCGCAGAAGCTGCTCGGTGTTCTCGAGAGCAGCGAGCCGGTGCGACGCCTGCGGGCGAGCCAGCTGCTGAGCGGTCTGCTGGGCGGCGTTGGGTTTGCGTTGTTCATCGTCGGGGTTGAGCGCGCGGCAGAGGACATCCCGATAATCTCGAACGCTTACGGGTCGATCGGCGTTGGCATCGTCCTCCTGTTCGCGACCGGGTTGCTGCTGCAGAAGCTCGTCGGCCGGGAATAGCTTTGGCAGGGGTGATCCCGCGTTGACCGAGGCGGTTTGAGCGCCTATAGTCGTCCTTTCGCCCCGGGGATGCCGGGGTACTTCGCTTTGTGAGGCCCGCCCGGATGAGCATCAGCAGCGAGATCGCAGCCCTTGTAGCCGCTGCCGCGCGCGCCGCCCAGAAGGCCGGCGACATCCCGACCGTAGTCCTGCCGGAGCCGAGCATCGAGCGGCCGTCGCGGCCGGACCACGGCGACTACGCCTCTAACCTGCCGATGCGCCTGGCGCGTGCCGCCGGGACGAGCCCGCTGGCAATCGCCGAGGCGATCGCGAAGCACATGCCGCCGCACGCCGCCGTCGGCGAGGTTTACGCCGCGCCGCCGGGGTTCGTGAACATCCGTCTCGCCGAGGCGTGGCTGGCCGGCCAGGTCGAGTCGATCCTCAGCGCCGGGCCGGAGTACGCGTCGAGCGATGCCGGCAAGGGCGCGAAGGTGCAGATCGAGTTCGTCAGCGCCAACCCGACGGGGCCGCTGCACGTCGGCAACGGGCGCTGGGCGTCGATCGGCGATTCGCTGGCGCG
>DATDPC010000123.1:0-2248 GCA_035292965.1 Dehalococcoidia bacterium
GGTTCTACGGCCGACCCGCCCGCCACGCCTTGATCGCCTCGGCGTGCTCTGATTCGTGGCGGCTGACCAGGCCGACTCCCTTGTAAGCCTCCGCGTCCAACCCGCGTTCGCTCAGGTTCGCGATCGTCTCCAGCAGTCGCGCCCGCGTCGACTCCAGCTCCCACAACACCTGCGCCAGCGACCAGCCGCGCCGCTGCGCTGAGCTGAAGTCGTTGAACTTGTTCACCAGCTCCGGCGTAAGCGCGGAGTAGCCCGGCTGCTGTCCCGCCGAGATCCGGTTCAACTCGAAGAAGCGCAGCTCGTCCCACTGCGCGATGTGCGCCAGGTGGTCCTTCAGCGACCAGCCCTCGATCGCCGGTTCGCTCGCCTCGGCCTCCGTCAGCCCCTCGATCGCCTCGAGCAGCGCCCGCCGCGACGCCCTGTACGCCTCGATTACCTCTTCTCGCTTCATCGCTGCCTCAGTGGCTTATCGCCATGTCGCTCGCTTGCCCCTGAACGCGGCTCTCCGGGCTGGAGAACAGCCTCTCGCCGCCGCCCGGTGGCAGCATCACGTCGAGCGCGCCTGCAACCGCCTCGAACCGCATCGGTGTCTCGCCGACGTACTCGCCGTCCGCCTGCACCATCAGCCCCGCCGTCTGAACCTCGAGCTCGCGCAGCCGCCGGAACGAGAGTCGGCCGCCCTCGCGACGGCGCAGCGCCACGCGCGTCACCGCCACCGCCAGGTCCACCGGCCCCTTGCCGTCGAAGATGTAGGCGTCCAGCAGCCCGTCATCTACAAGCGCCTGCGAGGCAACGTTCAGCACGCCGCCGTAGGAGCGCGTGTTGCCGAGGATCGCCCAGTGCAGCTGCAGCTCGCTCTCGATGTGGTCGACGCTCAGCGTCGTCTGCTTCGGTCGCCAGCGCAGCGCCTCGCGCAGGCCCCAGATGATGTACGAGAACGACCCCATGCGGCGCTTCGCGTTGTCCGGCACGCCCCGCACAACCGCCGCGTCGAAGCCGATGCCGCACATCATCATGAAGTAGCGATCGTTCGCACGCCCGAGGTCGAAGCGACGCCGCGTCCCCTCGATCAGCACACGCAGCGCCTTGTTCGGGTCGCGCGGCACGTCGATCTCCTTGCCGAAGACGTCGCCCATGCCACCCCGCACCACGCCCAGCGCCGCCTCGCTGCCGACGAGGCCGTTGACCACCTCGTTCACGGTGCCATCGCCACCGCAGGCGAAGACAACGCTCGCTCCCGCCGCCGCCGCCTCGCGCGCCAATTTCGTCGCGTGCTCCGCCGCGGACGTCTCGACGACGTCGATCTCCCAGCCGTTGGTCAGCAACGCCGCCGCCGCGAATCGCAAACGCTCCGCGTTGGGCGCATTCCGCGCCGCCGGGTTGTAAACAATCGTTGCCTTATCCACTCAGCCTGAGTATAGGAGGCATACTCTATGTAATGAGTTCGAGCGGGATGCTATATTCGCGATAATGAGTGAAAGTCGGCGCGTTGTAGTCACCGGCCTCGGCGCCGTGACGCCTATCGGCAACGATGCGCCCTCTACCTGGCGCTCCGTCCTCGAAGGACGCTCCGGCATCGCGCCGATCACCCTCTTCGACGCGTCTGAGTGGCCCAACACGATCGTCGGCGAAGTCAAGAATTGGGACCCCACCGGTCTCCTGCCCGCGCGTGACCTGCGCCACATGGACCGCAGCGTCCAGTTCGCCGCCGTCAGCGCCCTCGAAGCGCTGCGCGACGCCGGCATCGACTACAGCAAGCCGCTCGGCCCGGAGGTCGGCGTGATCTTTGGCGCCGGCGCCGGCGGTTACTCAATCCTCGACGAGCAGTGGAAGATCATGCACACCAAGGGCGCGCGCCGCGTCAGCCCCTTCTTCCTCACCAACGTCCTCCCGGACGCCGCCTCCGGCTACATCGCCATGCTCACCGGCGCCAACGGCCCCAACATGGCCGTCATCTCTGCCTGCGCCACCGGCGCCGGCGCCATCGGCGAGGCGTCTGAGATCATCAAGCGCGGCGACGCCGAGGTGATGATCGCCGGCGGCACCGAGGCGCCGCTGACGCCCTTCCTGTTCAGCGCCTTCGCCGCCCTGCGCGCGATCGCGTCGCCCGGCGATGACCCGGCGAGCGCCTGCAAGCCCTTCGACATCCGGCGCGACGGCTTCGTCGTCGCCGAAGGCGCTGGCGCCGTGCTCCTCGAGAGCGCGGAGCACGCCGAGGCGCGCGGCGCCACGCCCTACTGCGAGCTCG
>DATDPC010000124.1:0-11614 GCA_035292965.1 Dehalococcoidia bacterium
CGGCGGTCAACACGACCGAGGCCGGCGCTTCGCCGACCGCAGTGGCTTCAACGACCCCTTCGGCTTCGACGACGGCGGCGGCTACGACGCCTACGCCGCCGCCGACGGCGACACCCCAGGGCAACCTCTCACCGACTGAGATCACGGCGCTGGCGCTGCAGCTGGTGAACAACGCGCGCGTGAGCCGCGGCCTGACGACGCTCAGCTTCAGCGCGATCATCGCCGGCGAGGCCAACGCCTTCGCCCACGCGATGGGCGATCAGAACTTCTTCCCGACCAACCACGTCGGCCTCGACGGGTCGACGCCGGCCTCGCGGTTCCAGGCGTCCGGCTACAACGGCTACTTCGTCGGCGAGGCGATAGCGGCGGGGCAGGTGACGGCGCAGCAGGTGGTCGATACGTGGCTGAACAGCCCGGCGCACGCGGCGATCCTGCTGAACCCCAAGGCCGTCGACTGCGGCATTGCCTACTACTACACGCCGAGCGGGTTCTACAAGTACTACTGGGTCCTGGTTACGGGCTCGCCGTAGCCCCGCCCCCACCACGCTTCCACGGGCAAACGGGCAAACGGGCAATGAGCCGGCATCCAGCCTTCAGCCTTCAGAGACCTCAGCGGGGGTAGCGGGGGCGCAGCCCATGCGGGGGGAGTCTGAGGGGTCTCCCCTCAGACTCTCTTCTCTAATACAGTGGCGGAGCAGCGCGAGAGCGATGCGCAGCCGACAACTTCCCGTCATGACGGGCAAACGGGCAAGCTGACCCGCGGAGCTTCGGTGCGTCCGTCCTGCATGACGACTGCGATTGCGATGCCGAGCGTCTTGGGCGGGCAGGCGTCTGCTAAACTAGTCTCCCACGCCGAAGTGGCGGAACGGCAGACGCGCTACGTTCAGGGCGTAGTGAGCATTAGCTCGTGCGGGTTCAAATCCCGCCTTCGGCACCATATCCGGCGCTGGTAGCTCAGCGGATAGAGCGCAGCCCTGCGGAGGCTGAGGCCGTGGGTTCGAGTCCCACTCAGCGCGCCATACCAACCGAAGAGACCGTCCGGCCAGGACGGTCTCTTTTCTTTGTCCAAACGGACCGTGGGGGTGGATACGGGACTCCGCGGGATGAATCCCGCGGCTTCTCAGTTGTGGCGTTTGTCCGTGTGTTCGACGCTCGCTGAGCGGTTTGGGTTCACGAAGGTGCGGGTTTCAACCCGCAGACCGCGGACGCACCGGCTGTTGCCGGACGATGCCTCGTCCTCTATCCTGCGCGAGTCTGAACCCCGCGCCTGTTTGCGTATGAGAGGACGACCCAATGGCAATCGTCGCGCTGTATGACCGCCTTTTCGACCTCGTGGACCGCAATGCTCAGGCGGAGAAGATTGCTACCGGCTATCGGTTCACGGAGGGGCCCGTCTGGGACCACCGCAACAAGACCCTCTACTTCGGCGACATTCCCGGCAACGCCCAGCACCGTTGGACGGCGGCCGGCGGCGCGAAGCCCTGGCGCGTCCCCAGCAACCAGGGAAACGGCACGACGATCGACGCGCAGGGGCGTCTGATCACCTGCCACCACGACCGCTACGTCACGCGCACCAACCTGGCGGACGACAGCGTTGAGGTGATTGCGAAGGAGTACAAGGGCGGCAAGCTCAACAGCCCGAACGACGTCATCGTCGCGCGCAACGGCGACGTCATCTTCACCGACCCGACCTTTGGGCTGCGCCAGCCGGACGGGACGGTGCTGCCGCAGGAGACGCCCTGTCCCGGCATCTACCGCCTCGCGCCGGACGGGACGATGACGCTGCTGGTCGAAGACTTCGTCGCGCCCAACGGCCTCGTGCTGAGCAACGACGGGAAGCGCCTCTACATCGACGACACGCGGGAGCGCCACGTGCGCGTCTTCGACGTCGCCGACGACGGTAGCCTGAGCAATAGCCGCGTCTTCTGCGAGATCAAGCACGAGGCCAAAGAGTCGGCGCCGGACGGGATGAAGATGGACTCGCTCGGCAACCTCTACGTGACGAGCAACCGCGCCGACGGCATCTGGGTGTTCGACCGCGATGGGACGCTGCTCGGCTTCATCGGCGTCGGCGACGAGCCGATGATGATGGGCGCGGCGGAGCAGCGGGCGAACGTCGGCGGCGGCCCGGCGAACTGCGCCTGGGGCGACGACGACTGGCAGACTCTGTACATAACGGCGGTGACGTCGATCTACCGCATTCGCATGAAGGTCGCGGGCCAGCCCGTCGGGGTGTAGCGACCAGACGCACCGGTTCTGCAGCAGCGTGTGGCACGGGCGCCGCGTCATCGAGTTCGGCTAGATTCCTCCTTTGTCGGAATGACATTTGGGCACTTTGGGAATGACAAGGGGTTAATGATCTCGAATAGAATGTAGGCCGAGCCGGAGGTTCGCCATGCTGAGCAAACACGATAACGAGCTGCTGTGTAAGGTCGGGCCGGGCACGCCGATGGGGACGCTGATGCGTCACTACTGGCTGCCGGCGTTCAAGTCGGACGAGCTGCCGGCGCCCGATTCGCCGCCGATGCGGATCAAGCTGCTCGGCGAGGAGCTGATCGCGTTTCGGATGACCTCCGGCAAGATCGGGCTGATCCAGAACGCCTGCCCGCATCGAGGCGCGTCGTTGTTCTTCGGCCGCAACGAGGAAGAGGGCCTGCGCTGCGTCTACCACGGCTGGAAGTTCGACGAGACCGGTTCCTGCGTCGACATGCCATCGGAGCCGGCGGAGAGCAACTTCCGCAGCAAGGTGCACGCGAAGGCGTACGCCACGCAGGAGCGCGGCGGCGTCGTCTGGGCCTACATGGGCACGCGCGAGGTCCCGCCGCCGCTGCCCGACATCGAGCCGAACATGGCGGCCGAGGGGACGATGCGCGTCGAGCTGACGGCGCGTGACTGCAACTGGATGCAGGCGCTCGAGGGCGACATCGATACGAGCCACCTCGGCTTCTTGCATATCGGCGCGTTGAAGCTCGAGGACACGCAGCCAGGGACGATGGACCACTACCTGGTCAAGGAAAAGGCGCCGAAGTACTCCGTCATCGACACGGAGTTCGGCACTTCCTACGGCGCTTACCGGCCGGCGGAAGCGGACACGTATTACTGGCGCGTCGCCCACTTCCTGTTCCCCTGCTTCACGATGATCCCCTCCGGCCAGCTCGGCCAGCAGGTGCTCGTGCGCGCCTGGGTGCCGCTCGACGACGACCACACGATGTACTGGGGCATGATGACGACCTTCCGCCCCGACTCCGCGGCGGTGCGCGGTGGCGCGCTCGCGAACAAGGGGATGCTGCCGAACACCTCGGACGCGCTGGGGCGCTTCCGCCTCGAGGCGAATCGCGAGAACGACTACAAGATCGACCGTGAGGCGCAGCGCAACATGGTGACGTACACGGGCCTTTCCAACGTGCCGCTGGAGGACCAGGCGATCACGGAGAGCATGGGCGCGATCTACACGCGCGACCGCGAGCACCTGGGCACGTCCGACGCGATGATTATCCGGACACGCCGCCGCCTGATCCACGCGGCGAAAGCGCTGATGAACGATGGCACGCTGCCTCCTGGAGCGGACGATCCGTCCGTCTACCGCACGCGCTCGGGCGGCGTCATCCTGCCGCGCAGCGCTGACTGGGTAGACGCTACGACTGAGCTGCGGAAGGCCTTCGATGAACACCCGGCGCCGGCTCCGGCGGCGGGCTCTTAGGGAGTAGACGGGATGCTGAGCAAAGAAGAGAACGATCTGGTGACGAAGGTCGGCCCCGGCACGCCGATGGGAGACCTGCTGCGCTACTACTGGATGCCGATCGCGGCGACGGCTGAGCTGGACGACAACCCGGTGAAGCCGGTGCGTCTCTTCGGCGAAGACCTGACGCTGTACAAGGACGGCAGCGGCAACTACGGCCTCGTCGACCGGCAGTGCCCGCACCGCCGCGCTGACACGTCGTACGGCTTTGTCGAGGACGTAGGGCTGCGCTGCAACTACCACGGCTGGTGCTTCGACGAGGCGGGCCGCTGCATCGACCAGCCGTTCGAGGAGACCACGCGGCCGGAGGCGCACTACAAGGACCGCGTCTCGATAAAGGCGTATCCCGTCGAGGCGAAGGCGGGGCTGATCTGGGCCTACATGGGCCCGCAGCCGGCGCCGCTCTGCCCGACGTGGGAGCCCTTCACCTGGGAGAACGGCTTCGTCCAGGTCGTCTTCTCTGAGGTGCCGTGCAACTGGCTGCAATGCCAGGAGAACAGCATCGACCCGGTGCACTTCGAGTGGCTGCACTCGAACTGGTCGCTGCGGCTGCGCAACCAAGGCGACGCGCCGAAGCCGGCGACGCATCTGAAGATCGGCTTCGACGAGTTCGATTACGGCTTCGTCTACCGTCGCGTTATGGAAGGCGGGTCAGAGGAAGACGAGCTCTGGACCGTCGGCCGGACGTGTCTGTGGCCGAACTGCCTGTTCACCGGCGACCACTTCGAGTGGCGCGTCCCGATCGACGACGAGAACACGCTGAGCGTCGGTTGGTTCTACAACGCCGTGCCGCCGGAGAAGCGCCCGTTCAAGCAGGAGCGGATCCCGTACTGGTACTCGCCGATCAAGGACCCGAAGACGGGGCGCTGGATCACGAGCCACGTGATGAACCAGGACTTCGTCGCCTGGGTGGGCCAGGGGACGTACTCGGACCGCTGGAACGAGCACCTCGGCGAGAGCGACCGCGGCGTGATCTCGATCCGGCGCCGCCTGCTGGACGACATCAAGGTCGTCGCGGACGGCGGCGAGCCGAAGGCGCTGGTGCGCGACGAAGAGCTGAACCAGTGCGTGCCGCTGCCGATCATCGGCCGGGCGCGCTTCGCCGCGGAGGGCCGCACCGGCGGCGCCGGTACGCCGGCGGGCACGGTGACGGGCGTCACCGGGCTGCGTCTCGGGCCGGGGCAATCGGCGCTGGTGAACGACGAGTTCGTCTTCCTCTACGGCCAGCCGGACGAGGTGCGCCAGGCGTTCCGCGAGGCGATGGGGCGGACGTAGGCGCACGGGCAAACGGGCAGACGGCAAACGGGCAAAGAGCTGAACAATGAGGCGCGGATGCCAAACCGCTCGTCCTGAGGCTCTCGAAGGATGAGCGGCTGCCGGCGTAAGAGACGTTCTGGCCGCCGCGACGATTGACTACGCCCCGCGTAGCGAACAGGAGAACATGATGCCTTTCTACGAGCGCGGCGACGCGAAGATCTACTACGAGGTGCGCGGCGAGGGCTTCCCGCTGCTGCTCCTTGCCCCGGGCGCGATGCAGTCGACGATCGACTTCTGGAAGCGCGCGCCCTTCGACCCGAACGACGTCTACCCGAGCGACTTCAGGGTCATCGCGATGGACCAGCGCAACGCCGGCCAGTCGGCCGGGCCGCTGGAGACTGACGACCCGTGGGGCATGTTCGCCGCGGACCAGCTTGGCCTGCTCGACCACCTCGGCGTCGACAAGTTCCTCGTCCTCGGCTGCTGCATCGGCTGCTCTTACATCCTCGAGCTGATCAAGCGCGCGCCGGGGCGCGTCGTCGCCGGCGGGCTGGAGCAGCCGATCGGTATCGACCCGGACGGCAGCAACCTGGAGCTGTTCCGCGAGCGTATCTGGCAGGGCTGGGGTAACACCCTCGTCGAGGGGCGAGACGACATCGACGCGGCCGAGCTGCAGGCGTTCGGCGAGAAGATGTGGGGCGGCGACTTCGTCCTCAACGTGACGCCCGAGTTCGTTGCAACGGTGACGACGCCGATCCTCGTGATGCCCGGCAACGACCCGGCGCACCCGCACGCGATCGGCATGGAGGTGGCGCGGCTGGCGCCGGGCGCGACGCTGCTGGAGCAGTGGAAGGAGCCGCCCGAGATCATCCCGCAGACGATCGAGAAGATCCGCGACTACTTCAAGGCGCACGTACCGAGCTAGCCGCCCTCAGTCGCCCCTTGTTCAATCAAATGTAAGCACCGTCCGTACTACCTCGCCGGCCTCCATAGCGCGGAAGGCTTCGTTGACGCCGTCCAGCGGCGCGCGGCGCGTCACCATGTCGTCCAGGTTGAGACGGCCCTGCATGTAGAAGTCAATGTAGCGCGGCATGTCGATACGGAAGCGGTTGGAGCCCATCATGCTGCCCTGGAAGCGGCCGCGCAGGAACATGCGCCCCTCGACCTCCAGCTTCTCGCCGACGGGCATGAGGCCGATGATCGTCGCCGTCCCGTCCACCGTGATCGAGTCGAACGCCTGCAGGTAGGTCTGCTTCAGGCCGATCGCCTCGAACGAGTAGTCGACGCCGCCGCCGGTCATGTCGCGGATCGCCTGCACCGCGTCGCGCGACGAGGCGTCGACGACGTGGGTGGCGCCGAACTGCTTCGCCGTCGCGAGCTTGTGCTCCAGCACGTCGACGGCGATAACCATGCGCGCGCCGGCGATACGGGCGCCCTGGATCACAGAGAGGCCGATGCCGCCGGCGCCGAACACAGCGACGGTTGAGCCGGGCTCGACCGCGGCGGTGTGGAAGACTGCGCCGAGACCGGTGGTGACGGCGCAGCCGATCAGCGCTGCCCGGTCGAGCGGCATGTCCTCGCGGATCTTCACGAGCGAGTTCTCGTGCACGAGCATCTGCTCCGCGAAGGTTGAGATGCCGGCGTGCTGGCTGAGGCGCTCGCCGCCGTGCCACGTCAGGCGAGGCGTGTCGTCCGGGCTGCGATACAGCTCGAAGCGGTTGACGCAGCGGTGCGGGTGGCCGCTGAGGCAGCGTTCGCAGTGGCCGCAAAACGCGGAGATGCAGACGATGACGTGGTCGCCCGGCTTCACGTAGGTCACCTGGTCGCCGACAGCCTCGACGATGCCGGCGCCTTCGTGGCCGAGGACGGCGGGCATCGCCATGACGGAATCGCCCTTGATGTAGTGCAGGTCGCTGTGGCAGACGCCGGTCGCGGCCGTGCGCACGAGCACCTCGCGCGAGCGCGGCTTGTCGACCTCGACATCCTCGATCATCACTTCGGGGAACGCGGCGCTGGTCTTGCGCAGGACGGCGGCTCTCATGACAGGTAGCCGTGCTTCTGGATGAAGCGCAGCGCGTGCTCGGCGCACCAGTCTGCTTCGTAGTAGGGCAGCTGCGCCGTGCCGCCGGCGAAGACGTGTTGCTCGCAGTTAGGGATCGTCGTGCGGATCAACTCCTGCTCCTCCATCGTGATCAGCTGACCGCCGCTGTCAGGGCTGAGCAGCAGCGTCGGCGCCTGCACCTTCGAGAGGAAGGGCTCGACGTCGAACGCGGGGCTCGCGACGAGGCGGTAGGCGGAGGCGATGAGGTGCGCGGGCACGCCGGACTGCACCTGCGAGTAGTAGAGCGATTGCATCCGCCGCTCCGGCGTGTCGTCCGGGCGGACGCCGGTGGCGCCGGGACGGTAAGCGAAGGACCACGTCCCTTCGTCGAGCACCGCCTGCGCTGAGCGGAGGAAGTGCTCCCGCACGCGCTTGCCGCTGAGGAAGCAGGCGCTGAGGACGAGGCTCTTGATCCGCTCCGGCTGCGTCGCCGCGAGGGCGATGCCGACGGCGGACGAGACCTTATCGCCGATGTAGTGGACGCGCTCGAGGCCGAGGGCGTTCATGAAGCCGGTGAAGCCCGCGAGGACACCCTCGACGGTCATCTCGTAGTCGAGGCCGGGCTTCTGGGAGCGGCCGTGGCCGGGCCGGTCCCAGCGGATGACGCGGTAGTGGGGCGCGAGCGTGGCGACCCAGCGGTTGTAGAGGGTCGAATCGCCGGTGCCGTAGTGGTTGAGGAGGACGACCTCGCTCGGGCGCCAGGGGTCGGTGAAGTCGTCGTCGTAGTAGAAGACCTCGTAGCCGTAGACGCTTACGGTTGGCACTGCTAGCTCCAGACGCGGCGGGCGACTTCGACGACGCGGCGCAGCTTTGCCTCCTGCTCCGCCGGCGTCAGCGGGTTGCCGGGGCCGGCGGAGGCGAAGCCGCACTGCGGGCTCAGCGCCAGGCGCTCCAGCGGCACGTACTTCGCCGCCTCGCGGATGCGCTGCTCGATCAGGGCCGCGTCTTCGAGCTCCGGCACCTTGGTCGTGAGCAGGCCGAGGACGACGGCTGTGTTCGGCAGGACGTGCTGCAGCGGGCTGAAGTCGCCGGCGCGCGGCGTGTCGTACTCGAGCAGGAGGGCGTCGTAGTTGCTGAGGCGGGAGAACATCTGCTGCGCGAAGCCGTCGTAGCCGCCGGTGGCGGACCAGGTGCCGCCGGGGCCGTTGCCGCGGCAGACGTGGATTGCGCGCGTGACGCCGCTGATCCCCTCGAAGACGGAGTTGTCGATCTCGGCGTCGCCGATCAGCTCCGCGTCGAGGTCGTGGCCCTCGGCGCGCATCGCGTCCATGACCTCAGGGTCGGTGTAGCTCTGGCCGTAGTTGGGCGCGTCCATCTGGATGTAGTCGCAGCCGAGGGCGATGGCGCGCTCGATCACGTGCTCGCGGATGTAGTCGCGAACGGCGACGAGGAAGTGATCGACGGTCGGGTAGGCGGCCTTCGAGTGCACCGGGTCCCAGAAGATGCGATGGTAGCTGGGCGCCGGGAAGGTGTACTTGGCGCGCTTGCTCGTGTGCTGCTTGAGGAAGCCGAACTCATCGCCGGCGAGATCGCGTTCGACGCGGATTTTCTCCGTGGCGACGATCCAGGACGGCAGCCTGAAGCCGGAGCGCTCGCCCTGGTTGTTGCGCCAGTAGGCGAACCAGGCGGGTGGGCTGATCGGCAGGTTGGTGAAGCCGCCGAGCGGCGCCCGGTAGGTGCCGTCGTTGGTCACGGCGACGGAGGCGATCCAGTTCGTGCGGCGCGCTTCGCCGTCGGAGACGACGTCGACGCCGGCGCGCTCCTGCGTGGCGATGTCATCGAGGATCGCCCGGTCTTCGGCGGCGCGAACGTCGTCGGCGCTGGCCTTGCCTTCGACGAAGGCCTTGCGTGCCTGCTGCAGGTAGTCGGGGCGGAGCATACTGCCGACGACGTCGGCGCGTGCGATTGCTGGCATCTGAAAAAGCCTCCGGAATCTAATCAAGGCGGGGGAACGGCGCCGCAATTGTAATCGCAGCGAAACGAAACGGGATAGGAGCGCCGTGGCGGCGGGCGTTTATCCTGTGAGAGGAGGCATGCGATGGAGAAGACGGGCTACAACGAGCTGACGCCGAACGAACGCTACGTGATCGAGCACAAGGGCACGGAGCCGCCGTTCACGGGCGAGTACGACGACTTCTACGAGGCCGGCGCCTACGTCTGCCGCCGCTGCAACGCGGAGCTGTATCGCTCCGAGGACAAGTTCGACGCCCACTGCGGCTGGCCCGCCTTCGACGACGAGGTGCCCGGCGCCGTCAAGCGCCTGCCGGACCCGGACGGCATGCGCATCGAGATCGAGTGCGCGAACTGCGGCGGTCATCTAGGCCACGTCTTCCTCGGCGAGCGTCTGACGGCGAAGAACACGCGCCACTGCGTCAACTCGCTATCGATGCGCTTCGTCCCGGCGAGCTGAGTCGTAGTGGTGGGCGATACTGGACTTGAACCAGTGACCTCTTCCGTGTGAAGGAAGCGCTCTGCCAGCTGAGCTAATCGCCCTGAGAGGAACTCAAGTGTAGGTTTGGCCCTAGAATGGCGTCAAATTCGGCACGCATCAGGGAGGAAGCTATGGCAGGCGAAGTAAGAGGCGACTCTGAGACGAAGCTGCAGTACCTGCTCGACAGGCTGGCGATCCGCGATTGCCTCGGGCGCTACGTGCGCGGCATCGACCGGCACGACGTGAAGATACTCGAGTCCGTGTTCTGGCCGGACGCGCAGGTCAACTACACGACATCGTTCTCCGGCCCGCGCGACGAGTTCATCGCCTGGGGGAACGAGCTGCACGCGCGCCAGTACGTGCTGCACCAGCATCACATCACCAACCAGAGCGTCGATATCGATGCCGGGGGCGACGTCGCTCACGCCGAGAGCTACGTGATCTACCTCTGCGCACCGCCGACGGGCGCCAGGACTACGGCACGGGACGCTACATCGACGTGCTGGAGCGTCGCGACGGCGACTGGCGGATCGTCCTGCGCGAGTTCCTGCCGGAGATGCGCTTCACGGCGCCTTCGAACTACGACGTCAGCGGCGTGCCGCCGTTTGCGCGCGGGACCTGGGACACGAAAGACATCTCTTACGTGCGACCGCTGCCGCGCCGCGCCGACAGCGAGCGCGTGATGAAGCTGCCGGAGCCGACAACGCGCTGACAACCGTTCGTCAGAAGCAGACGCCAGGGGCGGTGCAAACGCACCGCCTCTTTGTTTTGTTATGCGGCGTGCACGTGTTCGTACTCGTGGAGGTGCAGAACTTTATGTAATCGATAGGTGCGGGCGCAGACGCTGGTTGCAGGCATGCAAGAGGACCGGCGCGCGAGTCTCAACGAAGCAACGCTGATCATCGCGGCGAGCGCGCGCGAAGCACGGCTACGGGATTTCCTCGCACAGGCCGACGCTATTGAGGATGACCAGGCATCGGAACCGCGGCTGCTCCGCGTCACTTCGGCAGCGACGCGCAACATCGTCTGCACGAACTACTGCCCGTCCTTCTCGCCGAAAAGCACGCCGCCGTTGCGAATCAAACGTCGCATCAGGAGGTCGAAACCAATCAGCGAGGTAAGAGGTGCTGGCCTGCGTTTTGGTCCCGCAGCAAACCCAACTAGCGCCGTGCAACCGCAAGCAAACTGCGTACCGGTTTGCGGCAACGCAACCGGCGCATAGGCAGGTTTGCTCACGACGATCGCGACAGTGTTTGACGCGATCGACCGATAGATAAGGAGGCAAGTTTTGTGGTGAACGCAATCGACCCGATCGCGCTGCTCAAGCAGGACCACTCACGCGTGATGCAGCTGTTCATGCATTTCGAGAGTGCAGGCAGAGGCTTCCGGCCGGGGATCCTGAGCGACATCGAGCGTGCGCTGCAGATCCACAGCAAGATCGAGGAAGAGATCTTCTATCCCGCGGTTCGAGCGATTGGCGACCAGATCGTTGCGGAGGCGATCGAAGAGCACAACGTCGTCGATCACGTCTTAGAAGAGCTGCGCGGCGTCTCGCCGGATGACGACGAGTACGTCGCGAAGTTCAAGGTCCTCAAGGAGAACGTCGAGCACCACATCGAGGAAGAAGAGGGCGCGATATTCCCTGAGGCTATGCAGAAGCTTGGCGCCGGACTGGCGCAGCTTGGGAGGCAAATGATGGAAAGAAAGCAAGAGTTGATGAACGCACCGATGAGCAGCGTGAGCATCGCGCGACCGAGCGTGGCGCCCAGCAACGGCCATAGCGGCAACGGCACGGCTTCGCACGCCAGCGCGCCGGCGAAGCCGAAGGCCGCGGCAAAGCCACACGTGACAGCCAGGCCGAAGGCAAAGGCGAAGCCAAAGGCGGCAGTAAAGGCGATGGCCGCTGCGAAGCCGAGGGCAGCGGCAAAGCCGAAGACGGCCGCTAAGCCGAAGCCGAGGGCGACCACGAGGGCGAAGGCCGTTGCGAAGCCGAAGATGGCTGCGAAGGCCAAGCCGAGGGCGACCACGAAGGCGGCGGCAAGGCCGAAGGCGGCCGCGAAGCCGCGCACGGCCGCTTCCCGCAGCC
>DATDPC010000125.1:0-5807 GCA_035292965.1 Dehalococcoidia bacterium
AGACGGCCTGGACGAGGTGTCCCTCTCGGCGCCGACGTCGGTCGAGGAGCTGCGCGACGGCTACCTTCACGCCTACAGCCTCGCTCCCGAGGACCTCGGCCTCAAGCGCGCCCCCCTCGAAGAGCTGAAGGGCGGCTCCCCGGCCGAAAACGCCGCGCGCATCCGCTCGATCTTCGGCGGCACGCCCGGCCCGGGGCGCGACTTCGTCCTGCTCAACGCCGCCTGCGCCCTCGTCGCCGCGAGCGCCGCGCATGACTTCGCTGAGGGCGTCCGCATCGCCGCTCAGTCGATCGACTCTGGCGCCGCGATGCGTGCGCTCGACGCGTTCGTCGCCGCGACGCAGGCTGAGGCCGGCGCGTGACGACGCGCCGCGGCGTCACCGAAACGGGCAGCGTCCTCGACCGCATCGTCGCGGACGCGGTCGCGCCGCTCGAGCAGCGCAAGCTCGCCGAGCCGGAAGCAGCGCTGCGAGAGAAGTTCGCCGCCCTCGGCGAGCAGATCGGCGCCCGACAGGCGCTAAGCGCTGCTTCTCTCGGCGCCAACCTCGTCCACGTCATCGCCGAGATCAAGAAGGCCTCGCCGAGCAAGGGCGTGCTGGCGGAGAAGCTGGACCACCGCCAGATCGCCCTCGAGTACACGCTGGGCGGCGCAAGCGGCATCTCGATCGTCACCGAAGAGAACTACTTCCAGGGACGGCTCGATTGGCTGCTCGACGTGCGCCTGTTTCTCCAGAAGCGCTTTCAGGCCGCCCGGCCGACGCTGCTGCGCAAAGACTTCCTCTTCGACCCCTACCAGGTCGCCCAGTCGCGCGCTTACGGCGCCGACAACATCCTCCTGATCGTCGCGATGCTCGACGACGCCTTGCTGCGCGACCTCCTGCAGCAGGCGCAAGGCCTCGACCTCGACGCGCTCGTCGAGGTGCACGACGAGGCGGAGGCTGAGCGCGCCGTCGCTTCCGGCGCGACGCTGTTCGGGATCAACAACCGCGACCTGCACACCTTCGAGGTCGACCTCGCGACGACGGAGCGCGTCCGCCCCCTCCTGCCCGCCGACGCGATCATCGTCGGCGAGAGCGGCGTGCACACGCGCGCCGACGTCGAACGCCTCGCGAAGGCCGGCGTGCGCGCCATCCTCGTCGGCGAGGCGTTCATGACCGCGCCCGACATCGCTGGGAAGATGGCGGAGCTGCGCCTGCCGGTCGAGACGGTGCGATGACGCGCGTCAAGATCTGCGGCTGCCGCAGCGTCGAGCAAGCGCTCGTCGCCGCCAAGGCCGGGGCCGACTTCGTGGGGCTGATGTTCGCGCCCAGCAGCCGCAGGCGCATCGACCCGGAGGAGGCGTCCGAGATCGTCCGCGCCCTCGGCACGCCGTTGAGCGAACGCGAGATGGAGTCGCCGCCGGCGCTATTCCGCGCCCCGGGTGACGACCTGCGCTCCTGGTACGAACATGGCGCGTCGGCGCTGGAGCGCCTGCTGGAACGCAAGCGCCCGCTAACGGTCGGCGTCTTCGCCGGCAACGACCCGGATGAGATCAACGAGCTCGTCGACGAGTGCGGCGTCGACCTGATCCAGCTCTCCGGCGGCGAACCGTGGAGCGCCTGCCTGCTGGCCAACCGCCAGGTGATCAAGGCGCTCCACATCCGCGCCGACGACTCCGCGGCGACCGCCACGCAGCGCATCGAGACCGGCAGCGCCATGGCCGTCCTCCTCGACCGCGCCGATGACG
Source organism: Dehalococcoidia bacterium (assembly GCA_035292965.1). GTDB lineage: Bacteria > Chloroflexota > Dehalococcoidia > DSTF01 > WHTK01 > WHTK01. Next base: position 1,726 of record DATDPC010000125.1, read on the forward strand.
CGGCCTACGGTGGCACCGGCGCCGTGCTCGATTGGGACGTCGCGGCCGGCGTCGCGGCGGCGCTGCCCGTCTGGCTCGCCGGCGGCCTCTCGCCGGAGAACGTCGCGGACGCAGTGCGCACAGTGCGCCCCTGGGCAGTAGACGTATCGAGCGGCGTCGAGACTGACGGCGTCAAAGACGCCGCCAAGATCCGCGCCTTCATCGAAACAGTACGAGGTGTGGCGTGAAACCTACGAACGTAGGGACGGAGCTTCAGCTTCGTCCGCAACGCCCCGAGCGCACCAAGCGGCCCCGTATCCAAGACTTCGACTACAAGGGCGAGTATGCGTACCACCTGACGCTATCAACACGCGGTCACGAGCCTGTCTTTGAAGACCTCGAACTCGGCCGCCGGTGTGTCTCGATCCTGACATCTGTGGCAGCGAAGAAGAGTTTTGCTCTACTCGCCTTTTGCTTTATGCCGAACCACCTGCATCTCCTCGTCCAGGGCCAGGACGAAAGCGCGGACTTACTTCTGTTCGTCCAGAACTTGAAGCAGGAGACGAGCTTCCATTTCAAGCAAAGGACTGGGCGTCAACTCTGGCAGCAGAGCTTCTTCGATCGGGCGCTTCGTCAGGATGACGCATCCCTCGACATGGCGGCGTACATACTCCAGAACCCCGTTGCTGCTGGAATCTCACCCGACGTACAGTCTTATCCGCTCAGCGGGGGCGAATTCTTCGACGCCGCGCTGGCGGACGGAGCTGAAGCTTCGTCCCTACGAGGTCCCACTAATGACTAACCTACCGGACGACCTCGGGCGCTTCGGCGATTTTGGCGGGCGCTATGTCCCCGAGACGCTGATGACCGCGATCGGCGAGCTCGACCGCGCTTACGCCGCCGCCAAGGCCGACCCGAGCTTCGAGGCGGAGCTGAAGGCGATGCTGCGCGACTTCGCCGGCCGCCCGACACCCCTCTACCTCGCCGAGAACCTGACGCGCGAGCTCGGCGGCGCCAAGATTTACCTCAAGCGTGAGGACATGGCGCACACCGGCGCCCACAAGATCAACAACGCCATCGGCCAGGGGCTGCTGACCAAGCGCCTGGGCAAGAAGCGGATCATCGCCGAGACCGGCGCCGGCCAGCACGGCGTCGCCACGGCGACGATCTGCGCCCACCTCGGTCTCGAGTGCGTCGTCTACATGGGCGAGGTCGATATGGAGCGCCAAGCGCCCAACGTGCTTCGCATGCGCCTGCTAGGGGCCGAGGTGCGGCCCGTCTCCTCCGGCAGCCGCACGCTGAAGGACGCGATCAACGAGGCGCTGCGCGACTGGGTGACCAACGTCGAGACGACCCACTACCTGATCGGCAGCATCGTCGGGCCGCACCCCTTCCCGATGATGGTGCGCGACTTCCAGTCCGTCATCGGCATCGAGGCGCGCGCGCAGATGCTCGAGCGCGAGGGGCGCCTGCCCGACTACGCCGTCGCCTGCGTTGGCGGCGGCAGCAACGCCATCGGCCTCTTCCACGCCTTCCTCGATGACCCAACGGTTCGTCTCATCGGCGTCGAGGCGGCGGGTCGCGGCGTCGAGAGCGGTGAGCACGCCGCGACGCTGACGGCGGGTCGCCCCGGCGTCCTCCACGGCTCCTACTCCTACGTGCTGCAGGACGCAGCCGGTCAGATCCAGGAAGCGCACAGCATCAGCGCCGGCCTCGATTACCCCGGCGTCGGGCCGGAGCACGCCTACCTCAAGACGAGCGAGCGCGCCACCTACGAATCGATCACCGACTACGAAGCGCTCGCCGGCTTCAAACGCCTCTGCCTGCGCGAGGGCATCATCCCCGCGCTCGAGTCGTCGCACGCCATCGCCTACGTCGAAAAGCTCGCGCCGACGCTGAGCAAGGACGAAATCGTCCTCATCTGCCTCTCCGGTCGCGGCGACAAGGACCTCGAGACCGTCGCAAAAGCACTCCAGACCTAGTCCGCCGAATATCACCGCCCATTAGGAGAGCGACAGCCCCATGCCCCGCCGCCAGGCGGTACGCTATATCTGCGTCTGGCTCGGGATTGGCCGGTTCGTCGCCACAAGGAGGCGATATGGCCACGAAATGGGAATACCGAGTCGTTTACGTGGACCCTCGCGGGAGGATCTCCAGCGAGGGAGTGGAATTCGTCCGGCAGAGCGGCGAAAACCGAACGGCGTTCATGAAGCGATATCTGGACGCCCTCGGTGAGGAAGGCTGGGAAGTCAGCGCCCTCCACCCCCTGATTCGGACGGAATCGAGCTACGTCATCCTTAAGCGTCCCAAAGGCTCTCCTGAGCCTGTCGAAGGAACGCCGGCCTGAGGACGACGGGTTAGCTAGCAGCCTGCCGCTTGGGCAGGCAGTCCCGCTACGGGACAAAACGTCGTTAACACCTGATTAGTCAGGCGGCGACGGCCAATCCCCAGACGCTTTCTTGTCCCAGCGTCCGTGGTGCATTTCTTCAGCGTGACCAGCTTTCGTCGTCCGGCGCCATCGAGGAGCTTCGAGGCCAAGCGTCCGGCGGAGGCAAACGGGGCGTTGTGGGCACATGAGGTCTGCGGGTTAGAAACCCGCAGCTTCTCCGCTGAAACGCTGTTCAGATGGCCGTCGTAGAAGCTGAGGGATTCTATCCCTCAGACCTCTTAGTCTCCTCAAACCTCTCGGCGGCGCACCGTGGGGCCTGGCTGCGAATCGCCCTCGCCGGCAACGGACGGAGACCTCTCGGAACGTCCGGGAAACCCCTCCCGGACGGCGGGGTAGAAAAGTGTTATGATCTGTGTGTTCAAGACTGAATCTCCGGAGTCAGCTGCGGCTGTCCCTCTTCTAGAACACCTACCAAACACGTCCTTGCGTTCTTTCGGAGAGATGCAGGCTTTCCGAAAGGGATCACGCTATTTCATTCGACAGCTTCGACCTACGTCCAACTAGCCTCCAGGCGCTCGACGCCCAGAACATCACCGACCCGACGCCGATTCAGGCAGAAGCCATCCCGGTAATGCTCGACGGCTCAGACCTCATCGCCCGCGCCCACACCGGCTCCGGCAAAACACTCGCATTCGGCCTGCCGCTGGTCGAGATCTGCGACGAGGAGTCGCCTCTCGTGCAGGCGCTCGTCCTGACGCCGACGCGTGAGCTCGCGCAGCAGGTTGCGTCCGTGCTCACCGACATCGCCAGGCCCGCCGGCCTCAAGGTCGTCGTCCTCTTCGGCGGCGTCGGCTACGGCCCCCAGGATGACGGCCTCGCGCGCGGCTCCCAGATCGTCGTCGGCACGCCCGGCCGCGTCATCGACCACCTCCAGCGCCGCACCCTGAAGCTCAACGACCTCAACGTCCTCATCCTCGACGAGGCGGACCAGATGCTCGACCAGGGCTTCGCCCGCGACGTCGAGCGGATCATCGACGTGACGCCGGAGGACCGCCAGACGGCCCTCTTCTCCGCGACGACGCCCGACTGGGTGAAGAAGGTTGCGGCGCGCCACCTGCACGAACCGGTCACGATCAACGTCGCGCCGGACGCCGGCGACGAGCCGGACATCGGTCACACCGTGATCGAGGTCTGGAACGGCGAGAAGATGTCGGTTCTCGTCGACCTGCTGAACCAGCCCACGGAGGGCGCAACCCTCGTCTTCGGCCGCACCCGACGCGGCGTCGAGAACATGGCGCGCCGCCTCCAGCGCCTCGGCTACGAGGTCGAAGCGTTGCAGGGCAACCTTGGCCAGGGCGCGCGTGACCGCATCGTCAAGAAGTTCCGCGAGGGCCGCCTGCCCGTCCTCGTCGCCACGAACGTCGCCGCCCGCGGCCTCGACATGCTGAACATCGACCGCGTGATCAACTACGACATCCCGGACACCGGCGATCTCTTCGTCCACCGCGTCGGCCGCACGGCGCGCATGGGCCGCTCCGGCGAAGCGCTGACCCTGGTCGCAACCGCAGACCTGCCGAAGCTGCTCGAGATCGAGCGCTCGCTGGGCAAGAAGCTGCCGCGCGTCAGCGCCGCCGACGTCGCCCGCGCCGCCCGCCTCGCCGGCCCGCCGCGAGTGCAAGCGCCGCGCGAGGTTCACTCGGACGAGGTGATCACC
>DATDPC010000126.1:0-5898 GCA_035292965.1 Dehalococcoidia bacterium
GGGTGACATCGTCACGGAGCGCGAGCGCCTCGAAGCGGCCGGCGTGACGTTCATCCGCAAAGAAGGCACCGAGTACTGGGGCGGCGTGATCTCGACCTTCCTGGACCCGGACGGCAACTACTGCCAGCTCATGACCATGAAACACGAATAGGTCGAAGGGCGCCATCCAGCGGACAACGCTGGTGGCGTTGAGCTCCCGTCTCCAGCTTGTCTGGAGAGGGATGGGGGTGAGGTTTGCGAAGAGCGGACCGCCTATTCCAAATCATCCAGCTGCTTCGGAACCACCGGGTCACTACGGCCGCGCGTCTCGCCGAGTCGCTCGAGGTCTCAGAACGCACCGTCTACCGCGACATCGCCGACCTCGTGCGCTCCGGCGTGCCGATCGAGGGCGAGGCCGGCGTCGGCTACATGCTGCGCAAGGGCTTCGACCTGCCGCCGCTGATGTTCAGCCAGACGGAGGTCGAAGCCCTCGTCCTCGGCACCCGCGTCGTCTCGTCCTGGACGGACGCCAGTCTCGCCAAAGCCGCCGAGTCCGCCCTCGACCGCATCGCCGCCGCCCTGCCTGAGCACCTGCGCACCCGCCTCGTCGAGTCGCGCCTCTACGCCCCCGGCTTCCACGTGCCGGAGCGAGTCATGGAGCGCCTCGGCCACCTGCGCGAGGCGACGGCGGCAAAACGCAAGGTCTGGCTCGCCTACAGCGACGTCAACGACGCCGAGACGGAGCGCACCGTCCGCCCCCTCGGCCTCTTCTTCTGGGGCGCAACCTGGTCGCTCGCCGCCTGGTGCGAGCTACGCAACGACTTCCGCAGCTTCCGCCTCGACCGCACGACCAACCTGCGCGTCCTCGAAGATCGCTTCGCCGACGAGCCCGGCAAGACGCTGGAAGACCTGATCAAGCTCCGCGAAGCAGAAGACTAGATCGAAGGAGAAACGATGAGCACCCAAGACAACAAAGCCGTCTACCGTCGCTTCATCGAAGAAGCGTTCAACAAAGCAAACTTCGCCGTCCTGGACGAAGTCCTCGCCCCCAACTACGTCATCCGCGACACCCCGCCGGGTTCGGCCTCCGGCGCCGACGGCGTCAGGCAGGTCGTCACCATGTTCCGCAGTGCCTTCCCCGACATGAAGATAACGATCGAGGACCTCGTCGCCGAGGGCGATAAGGTGACCGCGAGATCGATACTGCAAGGTACGCACCAGGGCGCCCTCTTCGGCATCGCACCGACGGGCAAGCAAGTAGCGATGGCAAGCCTGACGATGGTCACCGTCCGCGACGGCAAGATTCGCGAGAGCTGGGTCAGAAGCGACGTCCAGGGCCTGATGGGTCAGCTCGGCGCAACGCCGCCACGCTAACCTCGAGGCAAGCTGGCCGGCGGGCGCCTTGCCAGTTTGCCAGTTTGCCCGTTTGCCCGTGCGTCGGTACGCGCTAAACTCCCTTCATGCCCCTCACACGCGAAGAAGTGCTCCACGTCGCCCGCCTCGCCCGCGTTGGCCTCACCGACGAGGAAGTGACGCGCTACCAGCACCAGCTCTCCGACATCCTCGACCACTTCGACTCGCTGAACCGGATCGACACCACCGACGTGCCGCCGACCACCCACACGCTGCCGCTCGAAACCGTCATGGCCGAGGACGAGCCGCGCCCCTCCCTCAGCCGCGACGAGGTCCTCGCCAACGCGCCGAACACCCACGACGCCTACCTCCGCGTCCGCGCCGTCCTGGACGAATGACCGATCGATGATGCGCGCCTACATGCTCCACCCTTCAGGGTGGAGTGACACACTCCCCTCCACCCACATGCTCCACCCTTCGGGGTGGAGTGACACCGAAACACCCCGTGCCTGACCTCTACAACCTCACGATCACGGAGGCGCACGACCTCCTCTCGCGTCGCGAAGTCAGCGCCACGGAGCTGACCCGCGCCGTCCTCGACCGCATCGCCGCCGTCGATAACCGCGTGCGCTCCTACGTTACCGTCACGGAAGACATCGCCCTCGCCGCCGCCGCCGAGGCCGACGCGCGCATCGCCGCCGGCGCCGCCGGGCCGCTTACCGGCATCCCGGTCTGCGTCAAAGATGTCATCGCCACCCACGGCGTCCGCACCACCTGCTCGTCGCGCATGCTCGAGGACTTCGTCCCGCCCTACGACGCCACCGTGATCGACAGGCTTCGCGCCGCCGGCACGGTCATGGTCGGCAAGTCGAACATGGACGAGTTCGCCATGGGGTCGTCGACCGAGAACTCTGCCTTCTTCCCGACCCACAACCCCTGGGACCTCGACCGCGTCCCCGGCGGCTCCTCCGGCGGCTCCGCCGCGGCGACAGCGGCCGGTGAGTGCCTCTTCGCCCTCGGCTCCGATACCGGCGGTTCGATCCGCCAGCCGGCGGCGCTCTGCGGCGTCGTTGGTGTCAAGCCCACCTACGGCCGCGTCAGCCGCTACGGCCTCGTCGCCTTCGCCTCGTCGCTCGACCAGATCGGCCCCTTCGCGCGCAGCGTCCGCGACGCCGCCCTCGTCCTCAACGCGATCTGCGGCGCCGACGCCCGCGACTCCACCTCGGCCCCGGTCGGGACGCCCGACTTCACCGCCAACCTCACCTCTGATCTGCGAGGCGTCCGCATCGGCGTGCCGAAGGAGTACCTGCCGGACGACCTCGAAGCCGGCGTCCGCGACGCCTTCCTCGCCGCCGTCGATCAGGTGCGCGCCCTCGGCGCCGAGGTCGACTTCGACCTCTCGCTGCCGAGCACGGAGGCGGCGCTCGCCGTCTACTACGTCCTCGCCCCGTCCGAGGCGTCGGCAAACCTCGCCCGCTACGACGGCGTCAAGTACGGCTTCTCCTACCAGGGCGGCGAATCGATGTGGGAGAACATGGAGCAGACCCGCGGCCAGGGCTTCGGCCCCGAAGTCAAGCGCCGGATCATGCTCGGCACCTACGCCCTCAGCGCCGGCTACTACGACGCCTACTACCTCAAGGCGCAGAAGGTGTGCACCCTGATCCGCCGCGAGTTCGACGCCGCCTTCGCGAAGTACGACGCGATCCTCACGCCCGTTACGCCGACGCCTGCGTTCCGCATCGGCGAAAAGGTAGACGACCCGGTGGCGATGTACCTCAGCGATATCTTCACCCTGCCGGTGAACATGGCAGGCCTGCCCGGCATGTCATTGCCCTCGGGCTTCGTGGACGTTGGAGGAAGGGGCCTGCCCGTCGGCCTCCAGGTCCTCGCCAAGCCCTTCGACGAAGCATCGATGCTGCGCGTCGCCCACGCCTACGAGCAGTCGACCACATGGCACACGCAGCACCCCGCGCTGTAGTCTCCCCGTAGCGTCATTGCGAGCCATCACGAAGCGAGGCGAAGCCTGTCCTGAGCCTGTCGAAGGGCAAACTCACGCAGAAGTACGAGACGCCCCGGCGTAAGCCAGCAAGACAGCCTACTGAGAAAGGGACGCACAAATGCCCGAAAACACGATCAGCGCCGAAGACCAGCTCGCCGTCATGCGCCTGATACAGAGCTACTGCAACTACATCGACTCGGGCGACGCCGACGGCTACGCGAACAACTTCCTGCCCGACGCCGTCCTTCAGTGGTCAGATGGCGAGGCGCACGGCCGCGGTCAGATTCACGAGTGGGTCTCGACCCTGATCAACAGCGGCCACGTCGGCGGCACGCCGGCGACGCTGCGTCACTTCGTCGGCCTGCCGCTGATCGAAGGCACGCCGGAGCGCTGCACGGCGCGCACCTACTGCGTCATCTTCGATTACAACCCAGAGCACCAGGTGCGCACGCCCCTCGTCGCCACCTACGACGACACCTGCGCCAAAGTAGACGGCAAGTGGTTCTTCCAGCGCCGCAACATCGTCAGCAACCTCGGCGCCGCCAGCCGCCCGAAAGACCTGCAGATGCCCGGCGCCCGCTAGCCTGGCCCGGTAACCGCCGCGTAACGCCGCGGAAACGAGTCTGGTAGTAACGCCGCGGCTTAACATATACTGCCGCTATGCTCCCCCCCTCCAGGTCTGCGAGGCGCGGCGCCGTGTCCGCCAAGCTCGACCTCGTATCAGCCAGCGGCATCCGCCGCTTCTTCGAACTGATCGCCACCACCGATGGCGTCATCTCCCTCGGCGTCGGCGAGCCTGACTTCCCTACGCCCAACCACATCTCGCAGGCCGCCATCCGCGCCATCGAGAACGACGAGACCGCCTACACCTCCAACTACGGCCTGATCGAGCTGCGCGAGTCCGTCGCGCGCCACCTCAACCGCCTCTACGGCATCGCTTACGACCCCGAGAGCGAGATCATCATGAGCACCGGCGTCAGCGAAGGCCTCAACCTCGCGACCCAGGCCCTGCTCGACAACGACGACGAGGTCTTGTCCCCCGACCCGACCTACGTCGCCTACATGCCCAACGTCGTCTTCGCCGGCGGCCGCTTCGTCACCGTCCCGACCAAGGCCTCGAACGGCTTCTGCCTCGAAGCTGCCGCGCTCGAAGCCGCGATCACGCCCGCCACCAAGGCCGTGCTGCTCGGCTACCCGGCCAACCCCACCGGCGCCGTCATGGACCGCGAAGGCCTCGAAGCGATCGCCGACGTCTGCCGCCGCCACGACCTCTTCGTCATCTCCGACGAGATCTACGACCGCCTCCTCTACGACGGCGCCGAGCACACCTGCATCGCCTCGCTGCCCGGCATGAAGGAGCGAACGGTTCTCCTCGGCGGCTTCTCCAAGGCCTACGCCATGACCGGCTGGCGCCTCGGCTGGGTCTGCGCGCCGCAGTTCATCACCGACGCGATGATGAAGGTGCACCAGTACGTGATGATGTCCGCGCCCACGGCCGCCCAATTCGCCGCCATCGAGGCGCTGGAGCACGGCGAGGAAGACGCGCGCGGCATGCTCGCCGAATACGCCCGCCGCCGCAAGCTCGTGATCAAGTCGTGCCGCGAGATGAGCCTCGACCTCGTCGAGCCCAAGGGCGCGTTCTACGCCTTCCCCTCAATCGTCAGCACCGGCCTCGAGGACGAAGAGTTCGCCGGGCGCCTGCTGCTCGAAGAGAAGGTCGCCGTCGTACCCGGCTCCGCCTTCGGCCCCGGCGGACGCGGCCACATCCGCATCTGCTACGCCCAGGACTACGCTCTCCTGACAGAGGCGATGGCCCGCATGGCCCGCTTCGTCCACCGCTACCGCGCCGCCGTCAAGTAAGGGAGTCAACCTCCCCCCTTAGTCGCACCGTCCACCCGTCTTCAGCGGGGCCTGGGGTCTCCCCAGCTTCAATGTAGACCGCTTCGTCCACCGCTACCGCGCCGCCGTTAAGTAAGAAACGCGGTTCCTCTTCGTTTTGTTCGCAGCGTGTCGATGACGTGCGTCCAATACCGTTTGTGGTGAGCTTGTCGAGGGACGCCCTCCAATTCCGTTCGTCCTGAGCCTGTCGAAGGACGCGTGATTCAGAACACGCCACGTCATCGCGCCCGCCTACTGCGTCGCGTCTGGGTACCTGAGATAGTCGGCTGAGACCCAGCCGCTACGGCCGTCGACCTGCCACCATTCGAGCCCGTCCGCGATCACCGGCCCCGCCGAGAGCTTGATCTTCGTCCCGTCCGCCAGCGAGTCGACCGCCTTCTGCCCCAACGCCGGCCCCTCGCGCACGTTCAGCCCCGTCCCCGTACCGATGACGACCACCTGCGCGCCGGATGCCAGCGCCCACGGTGTCCCCGGGACGCCGCGGTTGTCCGCCGTGATCGTCACGGTGCGCAGGATCTGCCAGGCGCCGTTCTGCTGCCCGACGATCAGCCAGTGCGTCGGCTCCGAAAGCGCCGGGCCGAGGATGTAGGCCCGCTGGCCCTCGCGCTCGCCCTTAGCGGTCGAGCACAGCTTGCCGGCCGCGGCGCCGGTCTGCGCCTGCGTGCAGT
>DATDPC010000127.1:0-10580 GCA_035292965.1 Dehalococcoidia bacterium
GCGCTCGCGGATCGGCGCGGCGTTGGCGACGTGACCGGGCTCGTAGCTGCGGGTCGCGACCGTCATCAGCGTGTTGGCGTGGGTGAAGACGGGCATCCAGACAGCGGCGCCACCGTCTTCGAGGCACTCGCGCACCTTGGCCGGCGCTTCGGCGAGGTCGTCTGTGTTGCCGTAGCCGACGATGATCCCGGCGCGGACCGGCACCGGCTCGACGCCGTGTTCCTCGCACCAGGGCGCCAGCTCTTCGGCGACGGCGCGGGCAGCGGCCGCGGGGCCTTCTTCGCCGAAGATGCCCTTGAAGAGCAGCCCACCGGCGCCGCCGAGCGACGCTTTCTTCGCGACCTCGAGCGGGTTCTGCTGGCCCGGCATCGCGTGGCAGTGAAGGTCGACGGCGCCCTCGACGCCGTTGGCGCCGAGCGGCGACGGCGCCTCACCGCGGTAGGAGAGTCGAGCGACGTAGGAGGTGCGGAAGCGCTCGCGCTGTGGCTTCGCTTCGCTGTGGGCGAGGGCGTCTGACATGAGGTCTTTCGAGTACATCCGGCTGCCTCCTCGACTCGATAGTAGCACCGCGAGGGGGCGAAGTAACCGCCTCGCGTTACCACGCGCGGTCCTGGCGCTAACTCACAGAGTGCCATTCGTTGACGAGAACTTCGCAAAAGATTTCGTTTCAGACTCTTGCTAGTCCTCTCGTAGCCGATACTGTCAGTGCAATGTCAGTAACCGCCGCCCTCCGCGTCATCATCCCCCTCGCCGTCGGAGGCGTGATGGCGGGCGCGATCGCCATCGGCGCCAACGGCGGCGGAGCCGCGCACCGGACGCACAGGTTGTACAAGCAACGGCGACGCCACCGCAGATAGAAGCGTCGCCGACTTCAACTAGCTTACCGATCCGGCTACTGAGCCCGCGCGCGGACTGTCCTTCTGGAACCACCCCGTACACCGATCCGGAGGCATACTTCTCGCTTTGCTATCAAAACACGCTGGTGCGCAACGCGGTTCCTAGCACGGCGCCTAATCTGGGAAGAATCAATTTGACCTTAACGGACGCAGAGAACATGACTTCACGAAACCCGGCAAATGTGTTCGCCATGCACATTTCACGCCACGCCGTAACGTCAGATCAGCTTGGACAACTACCCAGCCCGTCTGTCTGTGCTAGGTACACTGGTGCGGTTTCGAAGGTTTCTTCAACTCAGTTCACCGATGTGATGGTCCAAGGCAGACGCGCAATCGGCTGCCGGTCAATCGGAACTGCATTCGCAGAGCGAACGGATGGCCAATTGGTTCCAGGCAGCGACACACGACTGTTCATTCCCATCTCACCTGATGGGAGCGACAAGCACGGTTTCCTAGTCGTGACGATTACCATCATAGGCCCGGACCTTGATGGAACCCTCAAAAGGGCTGAGGAGTTACTAGCAACCCTGAAGCTCCCGTAGTCGACGCTGGACCGCATCGACGCGGCGGGCGCGCCGGCGATCGGCTACCCGCGCAGCTTCGCCGGCGCGAAGCCACGCCCCTGGCGCTAGAAGCGAGACAACGTGGGCGCTGCTTAGGCGGCGATGCGGCGGCTGTGCGACTGCTTCGCGACCGAGTCCAGGAAGCGCTCGACGACCTCGGGGTCCCACTGCTCGCCGGCGCCCTCGCGAAGGGTGCGGACGGCGTAGGTCTGGCCCATCGAGCGCCGATAGGGACGGTCGCTGGTCATGGCGTCGAAGGCGTCGACGACGGCGATGATTCGCGCGCCGAGGGGGATGCTTTCGCCCTTGAGGCCGTCCGGGTAGCCGCCGCCGTCGTAGAACTCGTGGTGGTGATAGACCATCGGATAGACGCTGGCGAGGAACGGCACTTTCTTGCAGATCTGGCCGCCGACGTAGCAGTGCTGCTTGATGATCGAGAACTCCTCCGGCGTCAGCTTGTCCGGCTTCTTCAGCACGTGGTCTGGTACGGCGATCTTGCCGACATCGTGCAGGGCGGCGCCGAGCTTGATCAGCTCGACGTCCTTCGAGATGAGGCCGATCGCCTCGGCCGTGTCGCCGGCGTACTCGACGAGACGGACGCAGTGGTCGCCGGTGTAGGCGTCGCGGCTCTCGATCACGCTCGAGAGCACCGTGGCGGTGTCGAGGGCGAGGCTGCGCAGGGACTCGCGCTGGCGGGCGTTGGTGATCGCGACGGCGCACTGGTCGGCGAGGCGCTCGACAGTCGCCAGCTCGTCCTCGGTGAACTCGTGCATGTCGGTGAAGCCGATCACGAGGGCGCCGAGGATCTCCGCGTCCAGGACAACCGGTGCGGCCGCGGCCGAACGCCAGCCGGTCGTACGGGCAAACTCGGCGAGGTCCTGATAGCGCGTGTCACTGAACAGGTCACTCGTCGCTGAGGTGCGGCCGTGCATCATCGCCCAGCCCGCGACGCCTTCGGCGGGTACGTGCTCATTGACCTGCACGCCCGTCCGGTCAGAGTAGAAGCCTCGGAAGGTCATGAGACGCCTGGCATTTGCTTCTGGAGTCACGAGGCCGGCAAAGTATGCCCCGGTGAACGCGAGAACGAAGCGGCAAATTTCTTCGAGCGACTCTTCTTCGCTTGCGCCGGCGAGAATCAGCTTGTCAATCTGGCTCAGCGTGTTCAGTTCGCCGCCCATCGCCTCGCTGCGCACCTGCTCAACCTGGCGCGCCTCCTTTTCGCGAAAGAGGGTGCTGATCGTCAGGCTGATCGTGAGAAAGGCGAGGGGGCGGAGAATCCAGCCGGACGGCGTGAAGTTCCAGGGCGACGGGTCAGAGAAGTAGGTATCGCTGCCGATCAGGTGGTTGAACACGTCGATCGCCGGTGTGACGAGCAGCGCTGCGAGCACGGCAACGGCAAACGCCATGCGATGGTTGAGCGTGAGGGCGCTGACGACTACGGGCACGTAGTAGAGGTGAGCGAGCTGGCTCGGGTAGCCGCCGGACAGCTCGATCGCAGTAGTGATCGCCAATAGCGCGGCGAAGTTCACGGCCAGAAGCAGCATCTGGCCGCCGGCGGACCTCTTCAGGTAGCTGGCGCCTGCGGCTAATGTCATTTGTCCCTATATATGTAATCGACAGTTGAGCCGGCATCGATTAGGCCACTACAGCCATAGGAACGGCTTTTCAATACGACGGTAACGCGACAAGTTTCAAGATCGGCTTTCTCGAAGCGTGATCCGCCGCGTTCGGATTGACATTGAACCTAGGCCGCTACATGATCGCCAAAGTCCCGCCGACCAACCGATTTTCGACCGAAACGAGGCCTCATGAAGCGAAGCTCTGATCGCATCCTTACGACTCACGTTGGCAGCCTGGCCCGCCCGCCCGAAGTTCTGGAGATGATGGCCGCGCGCGCCAAGGGCGAGGCATACGACGCTGCGGAGTTCGAGCGGCGCGTCACGAAGGCGGTTAACGATTCGGTAAAGAAGCAGGTCGAGTGCGGCATCGACGTCGTCGCCGACGGCGAGCAGAGCAAGGACAGCTTCTACGCCTACGTGCGCAGCCGCCTCGCTGGCTTCGAGCCGATGGAGCGCGGCCCGCTCTCCTCGCGGCCGTGGTCGAAGGAACTCAGCACTTTCAAGGACTACTACGACAACTACTACTTCGCCGGCAGGGCGGGCGGCCGCATCGGCGCCGACCTGACGCTGGTCTGCACCGGCCCGATCAGCTACGTCGGCCACGCTGAGCTTCAGGCTGACATCGCCCGCGTCAAGGCGGCAGCGGCGGCAGCCGGAGCGAACGACGTCTTCATGCCGGCGACGGCGCCGCAGGGCCTCGGCCGCAACGAGTACTACAAGACGGAAGAAGAGTTCCAGTTCGCCCTCGCGGACGCGATGCACGAGGAGTACAAGGCGATCGTCGATGCCGGCATCGTCGTCCAGGTCGATGACCCGGCGCTGACGAGCTTCTTCGCGCGCGAAGACTCGACACGGGAACAGCAGCACCGCTACGCCGAGGTGTACGTCGATGCGATCAACCAGGCGCTGAAGGGTATCCCGTCCGACATGGTGCGTTTCCACACCTGCTACGGGATCAATGAGGGCCCGCGCATCTTCGACATCCCGCTGCGCGAGATCATCGGCCTGATGCTCAAGATCAACGCGGACGCGCTGTCATTCGAGTTTGGCAACCCGCAGCACGAGCACGAGTACCACGTCTTCGAGGACGTGAGGCTGGCGCCGGGCAAGGTGCTGATCCCGGGGATCATCAGCCACACGACGAACGTCGTCGAGCACCCCGAGGTCGTCGCCGAGCGGATCCTCAACTTTGTTAACCTCGTCGGGCCGGAGGCCGTGATCGCGGGGGCCGACTGCGGCTTCTCGTCTCAGGCGACGTACAAGCCCGACATTCACCCTGACATCGTCTGGACGAAGTTCCGGTCGCTCTCGGAGGGCGCCGAAATCGCCAGCAAGAAGCTGCGCAAATAGCTTCACCAACCAGGAGGGGAGACAGCATGACCGCAGAAGCACCACTCGAGTTTCCGACGCCGGCATCGCCGCCGAACGCGTTTTGGGTGTGGGACAAGCTCCACTGCCCGCGGCCATTGACGCCGATGGAGCAGGAGATGCTGATGACGCCCTGCGCCGCGGGCTTCACGAAGACGATGTTCGACCTCGGCTCGACGTATTCGGTGGAGGTCCGCTTCGTCAACTACTACCCGTACCTCAGCGTCGTTCCGGGCGACCTGGCGGGCGAGACGGCCGAGGCAAGGCTGGCGCGCTACGGCCCGGCAAGCGACCGGATGATCGCCGAAGCGGGCGACCTCTGGTACAAGGAGTGGGAAGCCGAGATCATGCCCGCGATCGAGCGGGAGCGAAACAGGAACTACGCCAGCCTCAGCGACGACGATCTGATGAAGGCGTTCGACGAGATGCGGCCTGACATTGCGCATCGCTGGGCCGTGCACGGCCGGATCAACTACTCCTTCGTCGCGGCGGGACGTTTCGCCGAATACTACGCCGAGGTCCTGAACCCGGAGCACGCCAACGAGGGCTACGAGGCGTTGCAGGGCCACCCGAGCAAGGCGCTCGAAAGCTCGCGCGGCATGTGGCGGCTCAGCCGCCTCGCCCGGGCGAACCCGGAGGTGCGCCGCATCTTCGAGACGGCGAAGCCCGACCAGCTGGCAGCGCAACTCAACGCCAGCGAGGCCGGTCGCGCGTTTATGAAGGAAGTCGCCGCCTACCTTGCCGATTACGGCTGGCGCACCGACTCGATCTACGAGCTGATGAAGCCGGCGTGGTGGGAGGACCCCAGCATTGCCCTGAACGCCGTGCAGGGCTACATCAACATCGATGACAGCGGCGGGCCGGACGCCCAGTACAACGACGCCGTGGCGCGGCGAACGCACCTGATGGCCGAGGCCCGGCGCAGGCTCGCGAGCGAGCCCGAGAAGCTGGCGAAGTTCGAGGCGATGCACAAGGGGGCGGCAAAGTTCACGCCCGTCTCCGAGGACCACAACCACTGGATCGACCAGATGGGCGACCTGCTGGTGCGCTATCCGGCGCTCGAGATCGGCAAGCGCCTGGTCGCGAAGGGGTCGATCGCCAACCAGGATGACGTCTTCTTCCTCTTCTTCGATGAGATCAGCGAGGCAATGAAGGGCAAGAACCAGAGGGCGCTCGCGTCGCAGCGGCGCCAGGAGTTCGCGCGGGCCGCCAGCATCGTGCCGCCGCCTGTACTCGGCGCACCGGCGGCGCCGAGCGGCGACCCGATGGAAGAGGTGCTGGTGCGCTTCTTCGGCACGCCGCTGGAGCCCAACGCCGACCCGAAGGTGATCAACGGCATGGCGGCCTCGCCCGGCACGGTCACGGGCACGGCGAAGGTCGTGCGCAACCTGAACGAGGCGAGCAAGCTGCAGCCCGGCGACATCATGGTCTGCGAGATGACGCTGCCACCGTGGACGCCGCTGTTCGCGACGATCAGCGGCGTCGTCACGGACACCGGCGGCATGCTGAGTCACAGCGCGATCGTCGCGCGCGAGTACCGCATCCCCGGCGTCGTCGGCACGGCGTTCGCCACGGCCGTGATCAAGGACGGCATGCGGATCACGGTCGACGGCTCGCGCGGTCTCGTCCGCATCGAGGACTAGGGCCACCTCGCCGCCGCATAGCGCATAGGCATAGTGCATAGGAGCCCGGGCGTCATGCACTATGGCTGTGCACTATGCGGGCGCTCTTAAACGAGAAACAGCCGGTTAATCACTAGCGTTTCGGTAGCGAGCTGCCGAACAGGGGAGCAAGGGATGAAGTTCGGCCTCCAGTACGAGCTACAGCTGCCGCGCCCGGCCGACAGAGACCAGTGGAACGACGAGGACGAGCTTCGCATCGTCCAGGAGACGCTGGAGCAGGTTGAGCTGGCCGACAAGCTGGGCTTCGACTACGCCTTCTTCGTCGAGCACCACTTTCTCGAGGAGTACTGCCACTGCTCGGCGCCCGAAGTGATCCTCGGCGCGGCGGCGGCGCGGACGAAGAACATCCGCCTCGGCCACGGCATCGTCCAGATGCCGCCGAAGCAGAACCACCCGGCGCGCGTCGCCGAGCGCCTCGCGACGCTCGACCTCGTCTCCAACGGCCGCGTCGAGTTCGGCACCGGCGAGGGCGCGACGACGACCGAGATCGGTGGCTTCGGCACGGTCCACGCCGAGAAGAAGGAGGCGTGGGAAGAAGCAACGCGCGAGTGCCTGCGGATGATGTCGGAGACGCCCTACCCCGGCTACGAAGGCAAGTATTTCAGCATGCCGGAGCGCAACGTGATCCCGAAGCCGTTGCAGAAGCCGCACCCGCCCGTCTGGGTCGCCGCGTCTCGCAAGGAGACGGCGATGATGGCGGCGCGCTTCGGCATCGGCGCGCTCGGCTTCGGCTTTGAGACGCCGGAGGAGGCGGAGGACCGCGTCGCGCGCTACTACGAGCTCGTGCGGCAGTGCCGCCGGCCGCTCGGCAAGGCGATGAACCCGGCGCTGGTAACGATCGGCAACCTCCACTGCGCGCCGACGGACGAACAGGCGGTCGCAGAGGGTATGTCAGGCGCGCAGTTCTTCGGCTTCTCCTTTGGCTGGACGCACGGCGCAGTGAAGCACGGCCGCGACAACGTCTACCGCGAGTACAGGCAGCGCTTCGACGCCGCCGCGAGTGTCGCCGAGGCCGAGCGCGCGACGTCCCTCGAGCCCGAGGACGAGAGCGCCCGGGCGCTGTACCGGGCGGGACGGCGGGGCATGTTCATGGGCTCGCCTTCGTACATCCGCGAGAACATCCGCGGCTACGAGAACGCCCACATGGACGCGCTGCTCTTCTTCATCCAGTGCGGCGACCGCAAGCACGAGCAGATCATGGCCTCGCTGGAGCTGTTCGCGAAGGAAGTGATGCCGGAGTTCAAGGAGCGTCACCACCTGCAGCAGAAGTGGCGCGACCAGCAGCTCGATGGCGTAAAGTTCCCGATTAACTCGTCGATCTAAGCGCTGCCCCCTCCTGTCTTTGCGAGCGAAGCGAAGCAATCTCGGTGCGGCGCTGCGTGCTTCGCGGACGTACCGTTTGCCCGAGATTGCTTCGGCCAAGGCCTCGCAAAGACAGAGGGGAGATTCGGCCGCTCCGCTCGCAAAGACAGATACGTGGCAACGCCCTTAACCCTGGAGTAAGATCGCCAAACCGATTCGCGAGGACGCGACGGACGGCGGGACAACAGATGAAATTCGGGCTGTTCTACGAGCTGCAGCTGCCGCGCCCGGCCGACCGCGACCAGTGGCGTGACGACGACGAAGGCCGCCTGATCCAGGAGACGCTGGAGCAGGTCGAGTTCGCTGACAAGCTGGGCTTCGACTACGTCTTCGAGGTCGAGCACCACTTCCTCGAGGAGTACGCGCACTCGTCGGCGCCCGAGGTCGTACTGGCGGCGGCGGCGGCGCGGACGAAGAACATCCGCATCGGCCACGGAATCGTCCAGATGCCACCGAAGCAGAACCACCCGGCCCGCGTCGCCGAGCGCGTCGCGACGCTCGACCTCGTCTCGAACGGCCGCGTCGAGTTCGGCACCGGCGAGGGGGCGACGAACACGGAGCTCGGCGGGTTTCTGACGACCCAGACGGAGAAGAAGGAAGCCTGGGAAGAATCGACGCGCGAGTGCCTGCGAATGATGTCGGAGACGCCCTACCCCGGCCACGAGGGCAAGTACTTCAGCATGCCGGAGCGCAACGTGATCCCGAAGCCGTTGCAGAAGCCGCACCCGCCCGTCTGGGTCGCCGCGTCACGGCGCGAGACGGTGATGATCGCCGCGCGCTTCGGCATCGGCGCGCTGGGTTTCGGCTTCGAGACGCCGGATGAGGCGGAGGACCGCGTCGCGCGCTACTACGAGCTCGTCTCGCAGTGCCGCAACCCGATCGGCAAGGCGATGAACCCGGCGCTGGTCACGGTGGGCAACATGATGTGTGCGCCGACAGACGAAGAGGCGGTCGAGAAGGGGCTGCGCGGGGCGCAGTTCTTCGGCTTCTCCTTCGGCTGGACGCACGGCGCCGTCAAGCACGGCCGCGACAACGTCTACCGCGAGTTCCGCCAGCGCTACGACGCCGCGGCCGCCGAAGCGCCGGTCGAGGTGGAGCCGGAGGACGAGGGCGCGCGGACGCTGTACCGCGCCGGCAGACGCGGCCTCTTCATCGGCTCACCCGATTTCATCCGCGAGAACCTACGCCGCTACGAAGACGCCCACGTCGATGCCGTACTCTTCTTCCTGCAGTGCGGCGACCGCAAGCACGAGCACATCATGGAATCGATGGAGCTGTTCGCGAAGCAGGTCATGCCGGAGTTTCAGGAGCGTCATCGCAAGCACCAGAAGTGGCGCGGCCAGCAGCTCGACGGCGTAAAGTTCCCGATCAACAGCACAATCTGAGTAACCAGTAACAAGTAACCAGTAACCAGTGGGGATAGACATGGCGAGAATCTCCGACGTGCAAGATGACGGTTTCCGTACCTCGCTCGAAGAGGCGGACCAGGCGATTGGCGACGGCGAGTACACGAAGGCGGCGCGCAAGTGCGCCGAGATCTACCTCAACCTGTTGGAGAAGCGCCCCGACCTGATCCCGCCGCCGTTCGATTGGAGCCGGGCGGCGCCGCAGGCTCAAACCGGGCTGCCGGCATCGCAGAGCCGCGCCGCAGGCGGTCAGGGCATGCGACGCCAGGGCTGGCCCGGTCAGGGCGGCATCCGCGTGATCTTCGACGAGCAGCGCAAACCGAGCGTCACCTACGAGAAGCCGGACTTCAGCTTCTCGGAGGCGGCTTACTACTTCGAGTTCATCATGGATGAGGTCGTCCGTGCCCAGCGAGAGCCGGCGCCGGCGGAATAGCTGAGGAGGAATCGGAACATGCCCTGGCAGGTAGACCCGGCACATACGGACGTTAGCTTTTCCGCGCGACACATGATGATCTCGTTCATCCGCGGCCACATGCGCATGGCCGAAGCGGAGATCGAGCTGGACGAGGCGAAGCCGCAGAACTCATGGGTCAAGGCGAAGATCGACGCCGCTACGCTCGACACGCGCGACGCCAACCGCGACGGTCACCTCAAGTCCGGCGACTTCCTCGACGTCGAGAACCACCCCTACATCGAGTACGCCAGCACCGAGATCGTCCCGAAGGGCGCGAAGAAATTCGAGGTGCGCGGCAACCTGACGGTGCGCGGCAAATCGGCGCCGCTGACGCTGCAGGGCGAATGGGAGGGCCCGGTGAAGGACGTCTTCTCCGGCAAGCGGAGGGTCGGCTTCTTCCTCGAAGGCGACATCGACACGGAGAAGTGGGCGATCACCTGGAACGTCCCGGTGGAGGGCCTCGGCTGGCTGATCGGCAAGACGGCGCACCTGACGATCGACGCGGAGGCGGTCGAAGAGGAGTAGCGACGTTACTCCACCGTGAACGGTGGAGTATGGCTGAGGCGACTCAGGCCACTTCGAGCGAAGCTGCGGCTTTCAAGCCGCAGGTTTCGACGGCTCACCTAGTGGTCGTGGAAGGACTTGACGTCTTCGGGCGTGAACTTCGTTAGCGCGACGACCTGGGCTTTGTCGCGGATGAAGGTCGGCAGCAGCATCTTCGCCGTGTTCTTGTCCTGTGCCTCCACGACCACCCAGCCCCGATGGTCGCCGTCCTTGCAGCCCCAGTCGAAGCGCGCCATCAGCTGCTGGCTGATGGCGAGAACGCTATCGAGCGCGCGGACGCAGTCTTCTTCGGTGTGTTCTGATGAAACGAGATAGCGTGCCACGTGAGTCCTCCGAATCGTCGAATCCTCAAACGTTCGCCTAGAATAGGGCCTCGTAGCCGAGTCTGCCAAGCGATTGCCCCACGTCCGGCGCAAAGCTAAACTACGTCTCGCCCCGTATCTAGACAGGGAGCAGGCCTTGAATAGCCTCTCGAAGACCGTCGCGATCGTCGGCGCCGCCGAGTCCGACAAGATCGGCGTCGTGCCGGACCGCTCGCCGCTGCAGCTGCACGCGGAGGCGGCGCACAACGCCCTCGCCGACGCCGGCCTCTCGATCAAGGATGTCGACGGCGTCTTCACGGCCGGCTACTCGACGCTGGCGACGGCGGAGTACATGGGGATCAAG
>DATDPC010000128.1:0-2053 GCA_035292965.1 Dehalococcoidia bacterium
GATCCGTGGGTATCGAGATTGTGGTGCGTTCCATAGCATCATGATGTCTTAAGTGATATCACCTGTCAAACTGGCGTGAGGGACGCGGCGGAAATCGCCGCCAGCGCGCGGACGAGGCCTTCGCGCCAGCCCTCGCCCAGGGCGACGCGGTCGAGGCGCAGCTGGTGCGACGTTACCTGCGCGCTTCGTAGCTTCTTCGACACTGCCTCGCGGTCAAGCTCTCGCCCCGGCAGCAGGCGGATCACGAAGCGCGATTCCTCCATGCCGATCGAACCGACGCCGACATCGATCGCCAGCAACCGCAGCCGCACGACCCAGAGCAGGTTCTTCGCCGGCGGCGGCAGCGCCCCGAAGCGGTCGACCATCTCCTGCTCGATCACGCCGACATCGGCCGCGTCCTGCGTCTGCGAGAGGCGCTGGTAGAGCGCCAGGCGCAGGTTCAGGTCGGAGACGTAGGTCTCGGGCAGGTACGCCGTCAGCGGCAGGTCGAGCGCCACGGCCGGCTTCGCCGACGCCGCGGGCGGCGGCTCCTCGCCGCGACGCAGCGCCTTCAGCCGCTCCACCGCCTCGCCCAGCAGCCGCACGTAGAGGTCGAAGCCGACGGCCGCCATGTGGCCGCTCTGCTCCGAGCCCAGCAGGTTGCCGGCGCCGCGGATCTCGAGGTCGCGCATCGCGATCTGGTAGCCGGCGCCCAGCTCCGTCGCCTCGAAGATCGCCTGCAGGCGGTGCTGCGCCGTCTCCGAGAGCGCGTGCCCGCGGTCGTATAGCAGGTAGGCGTACGCCCTCGACGCGCCGCGGCCGACACGGCCCCTGAGCTGATACAGCTGCGACAGGCCCAGACGGTCGGCCTGGTTGATCACGATCGTGTTCGCGTTCGGGATATCGAGGCCGGACTCGATGATCGTCGTGCAGACGAGCACGTCGATCTCGCCGTGCGCGAACTCGAGCATCGTCTTCTCCAGCAGGTCCTCGTGCATCTGCCCGTGACCGATGCCCACCGAAGCCTCCGGCACGAGCTTGCGGATCCGCGCCGCGACCATCTCGATGTTGTGGACGCGGTTGTGGACGAAGAAGACCTGGCCGCCGCGCTCCAGCTCCCGCGCGATCGCCTCGCGGATGATCTGGTCGTCTGACTCGAGGACGTAGGTGCGGATCGGCACGCGGTCCTCCGGCGGCGTCGTCATGTTCGAGAGGTCGCGGATGCCGATCAGCGACATGTGCAGCGTCCGCGGGATCGGCGTCGCCGAGAGCGTTAGCACGTCGACCTCCTTGCGCAGCTGCTTCAGACGCTCCTTGTGGGCCACGCCGAAGCGCTGCTCCTCGTCGATCACGACGAGGCCGAGCTTCTTGAAGCCGACATCCTTCTGGAGGATCCGGTGCGTCCCGATCAGGATGTCGACGCTGCCATCCGCCACGTCGCGCACAACCTCGCGCTGCTCCTTGTCGTTGAGGAACCGCGATAGCATCTCGACGCGCGCCGGCAGGCTCGCGAGGCGCTCCTTGAAGGTGTTGTAGTGCTGTTGCGCCAGCACCGTCGTCGGCACGAGCATCGCCACCTGGTAGCCGTCCATCACCGCCTTGAACGCCGCCCGCACCGCCACCTCCGTCTTGCCGAAGCCGACGTCGCCGCAGATCAGCCGGTCCATCGGCCGCGGTTGCTCCATGTCCTGCTTCACGAAACCGATCGCCTGCACCTGGTCCGGCGTCTCGACGTAGGGGAACGACGCCTCCAGCTCCTGCTGCCAGGGCGTGTCCGGCGCGAACGCATGTCCCTCCAGCACCTGCCGCGATGCGTACAGGTCGAGCAGGTCGCGCGCCACGTCGGCGACGGCGCGACGGACGCGCTCCCGCGCCCGCGTCCACTCGCCGCTGCCGAGGCGGGTTAGATCCGGCCGCAGGTCGCCGCCCGGCCCCACGTAGCGGGCGACGCGGTCGGCCTGCTCCACCGGCACGAACAGCCGGTCGCCCTGCGCGTAGGCGAGCTGCATGAACTCCTTACGAACGCCCTCGACTTCCCGCACGACCAGCCCGTCGAAGCGGGCGATGCCGTGCT
>DATDPC010000129.1:0-17852 GCA_035292965.1 Dehalococcoidia bacterium
GCGGCGGCGGCGGCCGCAGGCCGCCGCGCCTGCCCTAGTCTGGCTCGCAGCGTGTAAATTAGACGCCTCGCAGGTAACTGCGGGGCGTCTTTGTTTCGGAGGGAGCCATGGCAGAAAAGATTACGGTCGTCGTCTCAGGCAGCGGCTTCATGGGCCGAGAGGTGCTCTACGCGGTCGCGCACTCAGAAGACATGGAGGCGCTCGGCGTCGTCGAGAAGTTTGCTCAGGAGGAGTTCGTCTCGTTGCCCACCGGCGCCGGCCTGATCCCGATGAGCGCTGACCCGGAGCTGATCACGCGGATCAAGCCCCAGGTGGTCATCGACTTCTCGAACGCGCAGTGGACACCCGAGATCGCCAAAGCGGCGCTCGGCGTCGGCGCTTCGTTGGTCATCGGCACGACCGGCCTCAGCGAGTCGTTCCTGCAGCATCTGGCGTCCGAGTGCAAAGCGAAGGGCATCGGCGCCGTAGTTGCGCCCAACTTCGCCCTCGGCGCCGTGCTGATGATCCACCTCGGCAAGATCGCCGCAAAGTACTTCGACTACGCCGAGATCATCGAGTCGCACCAGGAGAAGAAGCTGGACGCGCCGTCCGGCACCGCCGTCCTGATCGCCCGCGAGCTCGTCGAGGCGCACGGCAAGCCCTTCGAGCACACGATGCCGGAGAAGGAGCCCGTGACCGGCGGCCGCGGCGCCGAGCACGGCGGCGTGGCGATCCACAGCCAGCGCATGCCGGGCTACGTCGCCCACCACGAGATCGCCTTCGGCGGCGTCGGCCAGACGCTGCGCATCCGCCACGACTCGACGGGGCGCGAGTCCTTCATCCCGGGTGTCATGCTGGCGGCGCGCGAGGTCCTGAAGCGCAAGGAGCTGGTCATCGGCCTCGACAAGCTGATCGGCCTCTAAGCGCGAATCCCCTTACGCGTTAGTGAGCGTATCTCCATATAGCTGCAAAGCTGTTTCTTGCAGAAGGCCAGGCTTCAAGCCTGGCCTTCGATTGGCAGGTCAAGTTCTGGAGGTCGCATGAAAGTCGCGCTGCGTTTCGCCTTGCTTATCGTCCCGGCCGTTATCGCCGGCGTCCTCATCGCCTGCGGTGGCGGTGGTGACAGCTCCTCGCCGTCGAGCAGCGGCAGCGAGGCGACGAAGCCGCCGGCGGCGACCCAACCGCCGGCCGCCACTCAGCCCCCGGCAGCGACGCAAGCCGCAACCTCCAACACGTTCGACGTCTCGATCCAGAACCTGACCTACTCGCCCGCGACCCTAAACGTCCGCGCCGGCCAGTCGATCACGGTGAACGTCGCGAATAAGGACACGGTGCCGCACACGCTGACCCTGACGGGCGCAACCGGCGACACAGGAACGATCGCCGCCGGCGCCTCGAAGACGCTGACGTTCACGGCGCCGGCCGCGGCGGGCAGGATCAGCTTCTTCTGCACCGTCCACGGCGCGAACACGATGAGCGGAGCGATCGTCGTCCAGTAGGCGAATCCGTGATTCGGTCGCAGCCGTAGTAGTTGGTGGCGCCGTTTCACGCCGAGCTTCTAATCGAGGGGGACTCATGAAGCCTGCTCTGCGAATCGCGCTTCTTCTCCTGCCCGTCGTGCTCGCCGGGGCGCTTGTCGCCTGCGGTGGTAGCAGTAGCTACGGCTCCTCGACCGCCAAGGCGACGCAGCCCGCGGCGTCGTCATCGCCGGTAGCCTCTTCGTCGAACGATGGCGGCGGTATCAGCCTCTCGATCGCCGACTTCTCCTTCTCGGCGACGTCGCTAAAGGCGGACCCCGGCAAGTCGATCGATATCGCGATCAAGAACACGGGCGCCGCGCCGCACACGTTCACGATCGATGGCGTTGTCGATAGCGGTCAGATCAACGCCGGCGGCAACAAGACGCTGACTCTGAAGATCGATAAGGCCGGCGCCTATCGCTACTACTGCACAGTCCACGGCGCGTCGCGCATGAGCGGCGTCCTCCAGGTCGGTACCGGCGGCGACGCGCCGGCGCCGGCGCCGACCGGATCGCCGGCTTCGCCGTCTTATTACTAACGCTAGGAGCGAGACGATGAACCGCCTCTGCCTGATCAGCCTTCTCGTTGGCGTTGTCCTGTTCGGCGTCGTCGTCGCCTGCGGCGGTGGTAGCAGCAAGGACTCGTCCTCGAGCAGTAGCCCGGAGGCGACCTCGACCAGCGTTTCGGCAGCAAGCACCACTTCGCCGGCGACCGCGACGAGCACGACTGCGCCACCGGCGGCCGCCGCTGCCACGAGCACGACGGCGCCACCACCCGCGGCGGTCGCGACGAACACGACCGTGCCACCACCACCGGCCGCGACCAGCACGACGGCGCCGCCGCCGCCAACCAGCACGCCCGCGCCGCCTGCCGGGACGACGGTTACAGTCACCGCCGTCGACTTTTCCTTCAACCCGCTGACATTGACCGTCAAGGTCGGGCAGCCGGTTTTCCTCACGCTGATAAATAGCGGCAGCGCGTCGCACTCGTTCACGATTAGTGGCGTCGCGGACACGGGGATCCTCGGCGGCGGTACGGCCAAGCAGATTACGTTCACGCCAACATCGGCAGGTACGCTGACCTTCTTCTGCCTGATCCATGGCGTGGGCAGCGGCTCGATGAAGGGCACGCTCACGGTCACGCCTTAGCCGTGACTCCTCGTCTCTGTGGCCCTATTCGCGCCCTCCGGCGTAGAATCGGTGCATGTTTGAGACAATCCTGGTACCCCTGGATGGCTCCGAATTGGCGGAAAAAGCGCTCGCGCCGGCGCTGGAGCTGCGTCAAAAGCTCGGTGCGAAAATTATCCTCGTGCGCGCCGTCGAGTCGCTGGCGCAGCGCATGGTGCAGACGCCCGGCGTGATTGAGACGGCGGGCGCCGCCGCCGCGAACGTCGAGCTGATGGAAGAGATCGTCGAGGCGGAGCAGGCTGAGGCGAAGAGCTACCTGCAGGCGCTGATAACAAAGTCCGGCGACATCGACGGCGAGGCCGTCATCGTCGAAGGCGAAGCGGCGGACGCGATCGTCGAGCTGGCGAAGAAGCGCAACGCCGGCCTAATCGTCATGTCGAGTCACGGCCACGGCGGTATCGGGCGCCTGATCTTCGGCAGCACCACGGACGAGGTGCTACGCCACAGCGACATTCCCGTGCTGCTGGTCCGCTCCCGTCACGACGACTAGCAGCGCGCCACGCTTCTTGGCTAAGCAGTCTTCTTCTCCGGTAGCTCCGGTTCCTTAGGCTCAGCCGCCGGTTTGTTCTCCCTGACGCTCTTCAGCATCTCAATCGTCTCGTCGAGGCGCTTGAAGATGTCCGTGAAGTCGATCGGCTCATACTCCACCGGCGGTGGCGGCGGGCGCTTTGCCGATTGCACCGCCGCCTCGTGAGCCTCGCCGGCGGCGACCTCGGCCTCTTTCGCCGATTCGCGCAGCAGTTCGTCCATCGCCGGCAGCGACGATACCACCGCAACCGGTTTCTCCGGCTGGGCCACGGTGGTCACTGCAACGGCAGCCACGGGCTCGATCGCTTCGACCGCTTCATCGGCAATCTCGACGTCCTCGGGGCGACGCAGCGTCTCCGGCGGCGGCGCATCTGCCGCGTCAGCGCTGTCGAGGTAAACGCGGTCTGGTTTGCCCTCGGCGATCTTGAGGGCAACGTTGGCGCGCCGCAGCAGGTCGTCGGCGGTGGTGGCGCAATTGGGGAAGAAGCTGGCGCCGAAGTTGACCGGCATCGGGCCGCCGGGCTCGCCTTCGCGCGGCGTGGCGCGCCGGGCAAGGCCGCGCAGGCGCTTCGTCAGCCCGCTGACGTCGCGCTCGTTCGATTCCGGCAGGATCAGCGCAAAGCCGTCCTTGCCGTAGCGGTAGAGGCGGTCGATGTGCTTGCGGGTGTTGCCCAGTAGCTGCGCCGTCGCCGTGAAGCTCGCGGCGTGAATCGCCGGGTCGCGGTAGTCGAACTTCTGTCGCAGCGGGTCGAGGCCGACGAGGACGAGCGCGAAGTCGCGGTTGAAGCGCCGGCTGCGCGCCAGCTCGAACTCCACCGCCTGGGCAAGCAGGCGCTGGTCAAAGGAGCCGGTCAGCTCGTCGAAGCCGGCGAGCTCTTCGCCGGTACGGCCCATGAGCAGCGCCTCCTCCTCGAGCACCTGGAGGTAGTGACGCGCGAGGTTGGCGCAGGCGGCGAGCGCGAGGACGCCCGGCAGCTCCAGCATCATCGTCATGCCGAAGAGCGGCGTGTCTGCAAGGAAGCTGCGCAGGAGGTTGGGGAGGAGCCAGATCAGCGCGCCGGCGAGGACGGAGCTGAACCAGCCCAGCCACATAGCCGCGCCGAGAACGAGCAGCACCATGCCGACGCGCAGCATGACGCCATCTTGATCTCGCGCCGAGATCACCGATACGGCTCCCACGGCAAGCAGGGCGCCGAGGACGGCGAAATGGAGCGCAGCGCGCTTCTGACGGGCGACAGCTAGCGACATGTGGGCTCCGGAATCTTAGCGAATGTGGAGGGCGAGGTTGCCCTCATCCGCGGAGACCGCGTCAACCGCGATCTGCGCCGATTCGCCGAGGCGGCGGGCGAACTCGTCGGCCGTCAGCGGCTCCTCGATCTCGATGCGGAAGGTCACTTCTTCCTGCGCGTAGTCGGCGAGGCTGACGTTGCGCACGGCGGTCATGCGACCAAGCGCGCCGTCCAGGTTGAGCAGGCGGTCGAAGTCCGGCACCGGCGAGATGCTGATCAGCAGCTTGCCGGAGACGAGACTCGCGATGCCGCCCGTCATCGCCGCGACGGCCTCGGCGGCGGGTTCGCTCTCGGTCGCCGCCGTCGCGGTTGTTTCTGCCCAGAAGGCGGCGTCCGCCTCCTCTTCGACGGGCGCTTCCGCAACCGGCTCGCTGACCGGCTCATCGACACTCACGGGCTCTTCGAGCATTACCTCGGGGGTCGCCTCTGTCTCGACCGTCTCGGCCTCGAAGGCAACGGGCTCTGACGTGTCGATCGTGGCCTCAGGCGCCGTCTCTTCGACGGCCGTCTCGGCTTCGGCGATCGCCTCGGCGTCGGTCATGGCAGGCGCTTCGAATGTCTCGTAAGACGGCGCTTCGACCGCCTCGGCGCTCTCGGGCTCGCTCGCGGCCGGGGCCGTCTCGGCGACTTGCTCGGACGCCAGGCTGAGGTCGTCGATCGGCGAAGGCATCGCCGTCTCGAAGGACGGGATCTCGTAGGCGACAGGCTCGGGCTCGGCGGTGGTCGCCGTACCGTCGGCGACGCGGCCGTGCATGTCTTGCACCAGCCTCGTCAGCAGCTGGTAGTCCTGCTCCAGGCGCTCGAGGACCTCGCGGGCGTTGCCGCCCAGACCGGCCTCGGACACGGCCTGCTCGGCTCGCCAAGCGTGCTGGCTCGATTGTGCCGCAGCCTGGCGCGCCTCGGAGGCGGCCTGCTGCGCGGCGTTCATCGCCTCATAGATCGTCTCGACAGAGCGGCGGATGCGCTCGGCGGTCTCGCGGACCTCACCGTAGGCCTGCTGCGCCGTGGTCGCTGACTCCGCCGCAGACTTCGAGGCCTCGATGCCGACGGCGGCAGCCGCCTGCGTCGCGCTGGCCGACTTCTCCGTCTGCTCGACGGCCATCGTGATGCGCTGCTGCAGCTCCTGCTTCAGGCGCTCTCCCGCCTCGACGACCTGCTCTGCCTTGCCGACGGCTTCGTTGATGATCTGGCGCGCTTCCTCGCGTACCTTCTCACCGACGGTGGTTACGGCTTCGGTGATCAGCTCGGAGGCTCGCTGCGCGTCGGTAGCGGCCTGAGAAGCGGTGGTCGCGGCAGACGAGCTGGTCGCGGCGGCGCGCTCGGCGCGCTGAGTCGCCTCGTCCATGATCAGGAACGATTCGTTTGCAAAGCGCTCGGCGGCGCCCGTCAGCTGCCTCGTCGATTCACCAACGGCGCCGACGAAGTCCTTCACCGCGTCACGGATCGTATCCGTCCAGCCGGTGTCGGGACTCGGCTCGGCCCCGCTGTCGTAATTCGGAGCTTCCGCGTTGACGTTGACCACTGTCTCCTCCTTGAAGGTGCGGCAGAGCAACATGCGGACGCGCCGCAATATGCCCGCTATCTAGATATCGGCCAAGAAGGAGAAGGGTTTAGCTTCGGTGGGCTAGATTTTGTGCGCTGGCGATCAGGGCGCGAGCTCGCCGCTGACCGTGATCGACTCGACGATGTGGAACATCGTGATCGTGTCGGTGGCGTCTTCGCCCAGGGCGGCGATCAAGTCATCGGCGCTGATCTTCTTACCGTCGGCCTCGCCGTCGCGCAGGATCAGCGGGTGGCCGTTGACCAGGGCGATGATTTCGCCCGTCTTCATGTCGACGAGGATGATCGTTCGCGGCGGGCTCTCCGGGCTGTCGATTCGGATTGAGGTGGCTGTGATCACCGTCTCACCCGGCTCGCCGCGCGTGACCTTCCAGGCGCTGGGGAAGACGAGGCGCAGGTTGCTGCTGCGCGCCTCCGTCCACTCGAGGCCGAGCGTCTTGTCGTTGGTCAGTGCCGTCAGGAGTACCTGGCCCTTCGCGACCGGCTGCGGCCGGGCGGTCGGCGCCAGTGTGGCGCTGGCGGACGGTCCTTCGGTCGCGGAGGCGTCTTCCGTCGGCTCGCCCGGGACCGGCGTCTCCTGGTCAAGGCGTGTCGCGGCGAGGCGGATGTCTGCCTCGTTGAGCTGCTTCGTCGCCTGCTCCAGCGCCGGGTCGAGCGGACCGCTGCTGGAGACGATCGCGACGACGTCGCGCTGGCGGTCGATTAGCTCCGGCAGCTTCGCAGCGATCGGTGACGATTCCGTCTCTGTGAGCTTGGCGGCGAGCTCGCTGGTGCGCCGCGAGAGGTCGACGATGACCTCGGACTTCACCTGCTGCCCGTTATCGAGCTGGTCCTGAACGTCCTGAATCTGCGCGTTCAGCGCGTTGTATTCGGCATCGACCGAGCGCGGCCCGTTCGTGCCGATGTAGGTGAGCCCGGCGATCGTCAGGGCGAGGACTACGACGGCGGCTGAGAGGCCGGTGCGCAGCGAAAGGCCGATGGCGAAGGCAGGCGCCCGTGAAGGCATCGGCGTAACCGTCGCGGCCTCGAGGAGGCGGCGGCGGGCGTTGATCCAGAAAGGCAGGCGCGGCGGCGGCACGTCGCGCAGGGCGTCCTGGGCGGCGGCGCCGGCGGCGTAAATCAGCCTCCGGCGCGCGTCCAGCTTGAACTCGGCTTCTGGCTCACCGGCGAAGGCGGCGCTAACGTCGCGGCCGGCGGCGAAGAGGAAGCGCTCGCGCGCCTCACGCTTGAAGTCGTCCGAAGGCGCCTGGGCGTAGGCAACGCGCAGCGACAGCGCCTGGCGGAACAGAGGCTCCAGCTCAGCGCGCGCGCTCGGGAAAGCTTCGAGGCACTCCTCCGGCGCGAGCCCAGCGTCGTAGGCCTGGAGGCATTCCTCGAGCAGCGTCTCGATCGGCTTGCGGCTGATCCTGCTCATGCTTGCCTCTGCGCCAGTTCCGGGTACTTGGGCTGCATCAGCACCTGGAGGCGCTGCATACCCTTGTGCTGGAGGACCTTCACGTTGTTCTCGTTCTTGCTCAGTGCCCGGGCCGTATCGGCGACCGAGAGGCCGGAGGCGAATCGAAGGATGATCACCTCTCGCTGGGCTTCGGGCAGCAGCTTTACGGCGCGGCGCAGGTCTTCGAGCGCCATCGTGCGCTCAGTCGTTTCGGCCGGGTCGATGTTGTTGCCGCGGTCGATGATGTCGTCCGGCAGCTCCGTGTCGATGCCACGGCGGCCCTTGCGCCGCACGAAGGTGATCACCTCGTTGTGGGAGATGCGCATCAGCCAGGCAGCAAAGGGCACCTTGCGCCATTGATAGCTGGGAAGGCCCGACAACATCTTGTGGAAGATCTCCTCCGCCACGTCCTCCGCGTCCTGGACGTTGCCAAGCCGCGCCAGCGCGTAGCGATACACCTGGTTGATGTGGGCGTCATAAAGCGAACCGACAGCTTCGAGATCGCCCGACTGAGCAGCCTCGATGATCTGCCGTTGCGGCTCCCAATCGGAACCGCTCTCTGGGGGAGAGAAAGCCCTCGTCATCCTATTCACCGGAAAACGAGCCAATAATACGTCTCTCCATTTCGCCTCGTCTAACCGACGCACACGAATAGCCTGCCCATAGAGGAAGGCTCATACATAAGAACGTCGCCGACGTCAAAAGGTTAATGGCGAACACTCCGAATCTGCGATTGGGGAAAACCCTGCCAGCCAGCTCGCAATGGGCAAACGACGCGCTTCCAGCGTACCTTACGAAACGCTAGGATTGGCAGATGCGTGTATTTGTCACCGGCGGCGCCGGCTTCATCGGCGGCCACGTCTGCCGCGTCCTCCTCGATGCCGGCCACCAGGTCACCGTCCTCGATAACCTCTCTTCCGGCCACCGCGAGAGCGTGCCCCAGGGCGCCGTCTTCATCAAAGGCGACCTCAAGCAAGAAGCGAAGCTGCCGCAGTGGCTCGCCGGCCACGACGTCGTGATCCACTTCGCCGCCTATATCGCCGTGCCCGTGTCGGTGCTCGAGCCCGTCTCCTTCGCCGAGAACAACGTTGTCAACACGGTGCGCCTGCTCGAAGGCATGCGTCAGGCCGGCGTGCGCCGCGTCGTCTTCTCATCCTCGGCGACGGTCTACGGCGTGCCGCAGCGCCTCCCCCTGCGCGAGGACGACCCTGTCGGCGTCCAGAACAACCCCTACGGCGCCTCAAAGGTCAGCGCCGAGTCGTTCATGGCCGTCTACGCCAAGCTGCACGGCTTTGACGTGACCCTGCTGCGCTACTTCAACCCCTACGGTCCGAAGGAGCTCTGCGACCCGGAGACGCACTTCATCCCGAACCTCGTGCGCTCGGCGCTGACGGACGAACC
The DNA here is from genome assembly GCA_035292965.1 of Dehalococcoidia bacterium. GTDB lineage: Bacteria > Chloroflexota > Dehalococcoidia > DSTF01 > WHTK01 > WHTK01. Next base: position 8,900 of record DATDPC010000129.1, read on the forward strand.
GGTGCCGCTGTACTGGCAGGGCGAGCAGATCCGCGACTTCATCTTCGTCGAAGACCTCGCGCGCGCCCACGCCGCCGTGCTCGATTCCAAGGGCCTCAACGTCTTCAACGTCGGCACCGGCAAGGGCACAAAGGTCAAAGACATCCTCCAGGTCGTCACCGACATCCTCGGCCGGCCGGTGCGGATCAACGACCTCGGCGAGCGCCCGGGCGACGTGCACGCGAGCTACGCCGCGGCGGACCGCATCCGCGAGGCGGTGGGCTGGCAGGCGAAGGTCGGGCTCGAAGAGGGGCTTACGCGGACGGTGGAGTTCTTCCGGGAGAGGCTGGCTTCAGGCGGCGCGCGTCGGCGCGGTTCCGCTTAGCGTCTTTCCCACCTGGTCCCGCATCGTCTTCGACATGTACATGCGCCGGTCGGCGACGCCGACGAGTGAGCCGGTCGTATCGCCGTCTTCCGGGAAAGTCGCGACGCCGACAGAGATCGTCGTGTGGACATCGTCGCCGTTGAAGTTGAGCTTGATCCGCTGGATCAGGCGCTGAAACTCGCTCGCCTTCTGCATCGCCTCTGTCGGGTCGGCGCCGGGCAGCGCCACGACGAACTCGTCACCGCCGATCCGCCAGCAGGTGTTGCGGACGCCGGTCCAGGCGCGGACGGCGTCCCCGACGGCGCGCAGGAGCTTGTCGCCCGACTGATGGCCGTAGGTGTCGTTGATCGGCTTGAGGTTATCGAGGTCGCCGACGATCACGGCGACGGGCGTCCGCGTCGCCTCCGCCTGCGCCAGGATCGCGTCCAGGTTGCTGCTGAGGTGGCGCAGGTTGTAGAGCCCCGTCAGCGCGTCGACGGTCGCCTGGTGTTCGAGCGCGTCGGCCATGCCGTTGAGCGCGCGACCGAGGTTGCTCATCTCGTCGCGTCCTTCCGCCGGCATCCGCACCTGCTCACCCGACGCCATTCGCAGGGCGACGTCACCGTAGCGCTGTAGCGGCCGCGAGACGAAGTGGTTCAGCAGGTGCCAGATGAACGCCAGCGAGAGGCAGAGCATGATCAGCCCCGCGAAGGCGGCTCGCTGCAGCGGCTCGCGGGCGGTGTACGTCAGGGCGGGGTAATCGAGGAAGACGCGCAGGACGCCGCTCTCACCGGGGACAACGCTGCCAAACGGCACGTAGCCGACGTGACCAAACTTGCCGCCGAGAAGCACGTTCACCAGATTCAGTGACGTGTCCTTGTAGCTATCACCCGCGAGCTGCAGGTCCTCGCCGGAAGGCCGGCCGTTGATCGCCTGCGAGAGCAGGTCAGCGTCGACGCTTTGCGGGGTGGCGGGACCACCAAAGCGCTGGTAGGTGAGCGTCTGGCCGCGCGCATCGATGACGTCGAACATCTGCAGCCCGAGGTTGGCGGCGGAGGTTACGTCAATCTGAGCCGTCGAACCGGCGCGCGTGCGTGCCATCGTCGCCACCAGCGTGTCGACACGCTTCTGGGCGTCGACCTGGGAGGCGTGGACGCCGTCAGAAACGGTCAGCGAGGAATAGACGAGGACGGTGATCGCCGTGATCACCAAACTGGAGGCGCAAATCGAGAGCCAAAGGTGAAAGCCGATGGAACGCTGAAAGTCTTGCTTCATTCGTCTAAGGAAAGTATCGGCAGTCACAAGCGCGGCGGCATGGTAAATGCTCGCGATATTGTTCTGGGGTTAACAATCGTCTGCGAGATACAACTGGGCGTGTCTAGCCGGAAGCGGAAACGCTCTCCGCCGGCTACGTCTTCCCGGTTGGTTGGGCTGTGCTAGGCGCGCTGCAGGGCCGCCGCTGCCGGCAGCATCCCTTCGAGGACGCGCTCCAGCGCCATAGAATGGGCGCACGCCCCGTGGCCGGAGAAGAAGTCGCAGGTGCAGTGCCACCTGTCGCCGGTCAACGTGACCTGGTGATCGGCGTTCTCACCCTTGAACTCAACGCTGAGCGATTGAACGCGCATGCGGGTTCGTTCCTGGGCGTAGCGCTTGGCCTTTTCGATCTTGCCGATGACGCTGGAGTTCACGGGCACTCCTCCACAAAACAAAAACACCCGGCCCACGCCGGGTGTTGGTTCCCCTCAGTTGGTCACGTAAATCATGACCCTCCCATTATATCAAGCCTCGAAGGCCTTGAATACGAGTACGGCGTTCTGACCGCCAAACCCGAAGCTATTCTTCAGAACGTACTTCACCTCGCCAACGTTTCGTGACTTGTTCGGCACGTAGTCAAGGTCGCAATCCGGGTCCTGCGTCTCGTAGTTCACCGTCGGCGGGACGATGCCCGTCTCGATCGCTTTGACGCAGGCAACCGACTCGATCGCGCCGGAAGCGCCGAGCGTGTGCCCGATCATCGATTTCGTGCTGCTCACCGGGATCTCGTAAGCGCGCTCGCCAAAGACGCCCTTGATCGCCATCGTCTCGGCGGCGTCGTTCGCCGGCGTCGAGGTGCCGTGCGCGTTGATGTAGTCGATGTCGTCCGGCGTGATCCCCGCGTCCTCGATCGCGAGGCGGATCGCGCGCTGCGCGCCTTCACCGTCGACGCAGGGCGCGACGACGTGGTACGCGTCCGAGCTGCAGCCGTAGCCCGCGAGCTCGGCGAGGATGTTGGCGCCTCGGCTCTGGGCGTGCGCCAGCGTCTCGAGGACGAAGATGCCGGCGCCTTCGGCGCAGACGAAGCCATCGCGGCCGGCATCGAAGGGACGGCTCGCCTTCTTCGGGTCGTCGGCGCGCGTCGAGAGGGCGCGCATGATGTGGAAGCCCGCAAGCCCGAGCTCGCAGATGCCCGCCTCACCGCCGCCGGCGATCATCACATCGGCGCGTCCGAGACGGATCACATCGAGCGCGTCGCCCATGGCGTTGGTGCTGGCGGCGCAGGCCGTCGTCACCGTGTTGTTGTAGCCCTTGAGCCCGAACTGCATCGCGACCTGAGCGGCGGCGATGTTCGGCAGCGTCTTCGACATATAGAACGGGTCGAGGCGGTCGCCGCCCTTCTCGATGATCGTGTGCATCGCCGCGTCGTTCTCCGGGAAGCCGCCGTTGCCGTTGCCCAGCAGCACGCCGATGCGCGTCACGTCCTCGGCGTCGAGGTTGATGCCGGAGTTCTCGATCGCCATGCGCGCCGCGGCGACGGAGAGCTGGCTGAAGCGCGCCATCCGTCGCGCGTCCTTGCGGTCCATGTACTCCGTCGGTTCGAAGCCGCGCACCTCGCCGTCGACCTTCACCGGGTAAGCGCTGTGGTCGAACAACGTGATCCAGTCGATGCCGGAGCGCCCGTCGACGCAGCCCTGCCAGAACGACTCGACGTCGTTGCCAAGGGGGGTAAGCGCGCCCATGCCGGTGATTACGACGCGGCGCTCGCGGGGGTAGTTGCTAGCCATTAAGAGGTTACTTTCATCCTGTCATTCTGAGGCCGCAGCCGAAGAATCTGGTGAACCAAGAATACGCCCCGTTGGTGGTTCGTCGTTGAACAACTCCTCGCCCAAGTCGACCCAACGCGGGTTCATCGATTCGATGAGTGCGATTTTGCGCTTGCGTAACCAGCCTTTGAGCTGCTTCTCCCGCCCGATGGCGGCGCTGACATCGTCGGTCGACTCGAAGTATACGAGTCGATTCATCTTATAGCGCCCGGTGAACGTTGAGGCAGGAGCGTTCTTGTGTTGGTCGACTCGGGCGAGCAGGTTGTTGGTGACGCCGATGTACAGCGTCCCGGACTTGTTCGTCATGATGTAGACGTAGTACTCGCGCTGCACGTGAGGTCACTCGGGCGGTTTCTGACGGGGGCCAGATTCTTCGTTCCTCAGAATGACAAGACTATATCTGAGGGTCGCGTTCGAGGCCGAGGATGTGGGCTCGCGCTTCGCCCGCAAGGGCGATCGAGCCGAGGATAACAACCGCTTCCGACGGCGTCGAGAGCCCCAGCGCCGCGTCGACGGCGTCTGCGAGGCGCGGCTGCACCGTCGTCTCGACGCCGAGCTCGCGGAAGACGCGCGCAACCGCCTCCGCGTTGAGGGCGCGCGGATGCTCCGCCTGCGTCGCGATCACGCGTCGCGCCACCGGCTCGATCGCCGACGCGAGGCCTTCGAGGTCCTTGTCGCCCATGACGCCGATCACCAGCGTCGCCTGGTTGACGTGGAGGTACTCAGCCAGCGTGTCGCGCAGGCTGCGAGCAGAATCGGCCGTGTGCGCCGAGTCGACGATGACCATGGGGCGGCGCTTGATGATCTCGATCCGTGCCGGCCACTTCACGTTCTCGAGCCCCTGCTTCACGGCCGCCTCGCTGACGGTCACGCCCGCCGTCGCCAGCGTCTCGAACGCGACGATCGACGTGACGGCGTTGTCGAGCTGGTGCTTGCCGAGCAGCGGCAGCTTCACCTGATAGGCGCCCTTCGGCGTGCGCAGACGGAAGCTCTGCGCGTCGGACCCGGCGCTATCGCGTCGCAGGTTACAGACGAGCGCCACCTCCGTCAGCGGCGAACCCTTCTCGGCTGCGACCTCACGGATCACCTCCGCGGCGGACTCGCGCTGCGGCGCCATCACGGTGGGGCTGCCCGCGACGATGATCCCCGCCTTCTGGCGCGCGATCGCCGCGACCGTGTCGCCGAGGATATCGCGGTGCTCGAGGCCGATGTTCGTGATCACGGCGCAGTCCTTCGACTCGAACACGTTCGTCGAATCGAGCAGCCCGCCGAGGCCGACCTCGATCACCTGCGCCTCCACCTCGCGCTGGCGGAAGAGGTAGAAGCCGAGCGCCGTCAGCACGTCGAAGGTGACGAGCTGGCGCCCCGGCCAGCGCTTCTGCACCACCTCAACCGCCTTCGCCACTTCCTCGACGCCCGCGGCGAACTCGGCCGTGGTCACCGGCGTGGCGTCGACCTGAATGCGCTCCGTGAAGCGGTGCAGATGCGGGCTTGTGAACAGGCCGGTGCGCAACCCGGCGGCGCGCAGCATCGATTCGATCATCGCCGCGACGCTGCCTTTGCCCTTGCTGCCGGCGATGTGCACCGTGATCCGGCCGAGGTGCGGGTCGCCCAGCTCGTGCAGCAGGTCGATCACCGGCGCGACGTCGGGGCGCTCGGCAAAGCGGCCGGAGCGCTCGAAGTCGGCGAGGCGGTAGAGGTAACGCAGCGCGTCTATGTATTCCACGAGAGCCTATTATCGCGGATTCTCTGCAGAAGACAGACGTAGGGACGAGGCTTTAGCCCCGTCCGCGAGTTGGCTTAACCACGAGGCGCTGCGGACGAAGCTGAAGCTCCGTCCCTACGAGTGCTCAATGTCTTTGCGAGCGCGGAGCGCGTGGCAATCCCGGTGCGCCCTTCCGAGATTGCTTCGCCGTCTGCGACTGGCTCGCAAAGACGGTGCGGTTACTTCGGTACCGCCGCCGAGGCCGGTGTTGCCCTGGCGAGACGCGAGCCCAGCGTCGTCCACTCGACGAGCGAGGCGCCCCAGACGAGCCCGCCACCAAAGCCGACGAGGACGATGTGGTCGCCGTCCTTCAGCTTGCCCTCTTCCCACGCCTCGCAGAGCGCGACTGGGATCGAGGCGGAGGAGGTGTTGCCGTACCTCTCGACGTTGCTGATCACGCGCTCGCTCGGCACGCCGAGGCCCTTGGCGACGGCGGCGATGATCCGCTGGTTCGCCTGGTGTGGCACGACGTAATCGATGTCGTCCATGCTGAGGCCGGCGAGGGCGATTACCTGGCGCGACACGTCCTCCATCGCCCGCACGGCGAAGCGAAACACCTCGCGCCCGTCCATGACGATGCAGAAGCCCTCGGTCTCGCGAAGCGAGTTCGGCGCCGCGGCGGGCCCGCGGGCGTAGAGCAGGCGGGCGCCGGCGCCATCGCTCTTGAGGACGGTGGCGGCGACGCCGCCCGTCTCGGCGTGCTCCAGCAGCACCGCGCCGGCGCCGTCGCCGAAGAGGACGCAGGTCGTGCGGTCGGTCCAATCGATGATCCGCGAGATCACCTCGGAGCCGACGACGAGGACGCGTTCGTAGACGTGGGCATTGATGAAGCTGGCGGCGGTCGCGAGCGCCGACATGAACCCCATACAGGCGGCGTTGACGTCGAAGGTGGCGGCGTTGCGCGCGCCGATCGCGTCCTGGATCAGCGCCGCCGTCGCCGGGAACATGTTGTCCGGCGAACAGGTAGCGCAGACGATCAGGTCGATGCTCTCCGGGCCGATGCCGGCCGTCTCGAGCGCCATGCGCGCCGCCTTCGTGCCCATCGTCGCGGCGGTCTCGTCGTCGCCGGCGAGACGGCGCTCGCGGATACCGGTGCGGTCGCGGATCCACTCGTCGGAGGTCTCAACCATGCGCTCGAGGTCGGCGTTGGTCAGCACCTTCTCGGGAAGGTATTTGCCAACACCAACGATGCGTGCCGCCATTGCGTCTCCTCGCCGCGTAGTCCTTATCGAACCTCGGCAAGTGTAGCGGACGGCCCCTGATCCTCACCACCCCCGCGCCGCGACGGGCAGACCAGCAGACGACGCGGGGAAAGCGCGTCCTTAGTCGGGCGTAGCGGCGACCTTCAGGTCGCCACTTCGTCGCGGCCAAGGAACCAGGTGGCGACCTGAAGGTCGCCGCTACAGGGTGCTCCTGCGTGAGTGACACGCCGCGGCCGCCCATTGCGAGCCATCCTTCCGCAGAAGGAGGCGAAGCAATCTTTGACGCCCCGTCCGCCCGAAAGCGGTTCGAGCACCGCAGACACGCGCTTGTAACCTGAATTCGCCTTGACTTAGGCTGCCGCGAGTGCTAATTTTTATGCATTAGCACTCGCCGAGTGAGAGTGCTAATGGAGATGCAATGCTCACCGAGCGACGCTCCACCCTCCTGAACCTGATCGTCGAAGAGTACGTCGATACGGCCGTGCCGGTCGGCTCGCAGTACGTCGTACGCAAGCACGATCTCGGCGTCTCACCGGCGACGGTGCGGCTGGAGATGGCGCGCCTCGAAGAGCTGGGCTACATCACCCAGCCGCACACATCCGCCGGCCGCATCCCCTCCGACAAGGGCTACCGCTACTACGTCGAGAGCCTCATGGCGGAAGAGAAGCTCGCCTCGGAGGCGCAGGAGACGATCCGGCACCAGTTCCACCAGGCAGAGCGGGCGATGGAGCAGTGGTTCCAGCTCGCCGCCGCCGTCCTGGCGCACTCGGTCAGCAACTTCGCCGTCGTCACCTCGCCGCGCAGCAAGCAGACGCGGCTGCGCCAGGTCCAGCTCGTCCCGCTGCAGGACGATTCGGCGCTCTGCGTCGTTGTCCTCAACGAGGCGCGCATCCGCCAGCAGGTCATCGGCTTCCGCGAGATGGACGCCGATGAGCTGATCGTCGTCGCCAACCGCGTCAACGAGCGCTACGGCGGCCTCTCGCTCGCCGAGATGCGCAGCGTTCCCGAGTCGCAGCACGCGCTCGACGCGCTGGTCGTCCGGGTGCTGACGGAGCTGATGGAGCAGGAAGACGCCGCCCTCGGCGACGTGTTCCGCGACGGCGTCCGCGAGGTCCTGTCGCAGCCCGAGTTCGCCCGCTCGGAGCGCATCCTCGACCTGATCGACATCCTCGAGCAGCGCACCCTCTCGGCCGCGATTCCGGTGCGCCAGCTGGGTGAGCACGAGATGAGCGTCGTCATCGGCGCTGAGAACGCCCACGAGGCGATGCGCGACTGCAGCGTCGTCCTGGCGCGCTACGGCACGGAGGGCGGCCCCTCCGGCGTCGTCGCCGTGCTCGGCCCGACGCGCATGCGCTACGCCAGCACCATACCGACGGTGAGGTACCTCGCCGAGCTGCTGGGTGACCTGATCGCCCACATCTAGGCGCCACCTACCGTCTGACCTCGACTCAAGGAGCAACGCCAGTGCGTGAAGAGCAACCGCCGTTCGTCGACCGCCGCGCCGCGAGTCAGCCCGAAGGCGAACCGCGTGATGACACGAAAGAAGCGATGACTACGGAGAGCAAGTCGCTGGAGGCCCAGCTGGAGGAGGAACGCGAGAAGGCGCAGGGCTACCTCGCCTCCTGGCAGCGCGCCGCCGCCGACCATCAGAACTACAAGCGCCGCGTCGAGCAGGAGCGCGAGGACAGCGCCCGCCTCGGCGCCGCCGCCCTCATGTTCAACCTCCTACCGCTGGTAGACGACCTCGAGCGCGCCCTCGACAACGTCGACGTGCGCCTCGCGGGCATGACCTGGCTCGATGGCATACGCCTGATCCTGCGCAAGTTCCAGGCGCTGCTCGATATGAACGGCGTCACCGAGATTCAGGCGGACGGCCAGTCCTTCGACCCGAACGTCCACGAAGCGGTGATGTTCGGCGAAGGCGAAGAGGGCAAGGTCATCGGCGTCGCCCAGAAGGGCTACCGCCTCGGCGACCGCGTCCTCCGCCCGGCGATGGTCATCGTAGGCAAAGGCGACAAGGCTTCAGAACAAGACTCGACTCAGTAATAAGGAACAGAGGAAACAGAGATGGCAAAGGTAATCGGAATAGACCTCGGTACGACTAACTCCTGCGTCGCGGTGATGGAGGGTGGCGAGCCCGTCGTCATCCCCAACGCTGAGGGCGGGCGGATCACGCCCTCCGTCGTCGCGATGTCGAAGACGGGCGAGCGCATGGCCGGCCAGGTGGCCAAGCGCCAGGCGATCACCAACCCGGACAACACGATCTACTCGATCAAGCGCCTCATGGGCCGCAAGTTCAGCGACCTTGAAGTGCAGCGCGACCTCAAGCTGCTCTCCTACAAGGTCGTCGAGGCGCCGAACGGCGACGCCCACGTCCAGCTGGGAGACCGCAGCTACTCGCCGCCCGAGGTCTCGGCGATGATCCTCCAGAAGCTGAAGGCGGACGCGGAGGCGTACCTCGGCGAGCCCGTGAACGAGGCCGTGATCACCGTCCCGGCCTACTTCAACGACAGCCAGCGCCAGGCGACGAAAGACGCCGGTCAGGTCGCCGGCCTAGAAGTGC
>DATDPC010000130.1:0-3746 GCA_035292965.1 Dehalococcoidia bacterium
GCGCTTCCGGCTCGGCGAAGGACGCGCCGCTCGTCGACCTTGTGGTCGAGCTGCGCGAGGCGCTGCGGGTCGCCAAGCGCTACGACCTCGCCGACAGGGCGCGCGAGACGCTGGACGCGCTGGGTTACGAAGTCGGTGACACCCGCGAAGGCGGCTCCTGGTCGCGCAAGGGCGGCTAGCGGCGCGCTCAACTACACTGAAGCTGTGACCACGAAGACGACACCGGACCTGCCGCACGACGACCCGCGCAAGGTCGAGGCGATGTTCGGGCGCATCGCCAGGCGCTACGACCTGATGAACCGGCTGCTCTCGATGGGCATGGACGGCGGCTGGCGTCGGCAAGCTGCAAAGGAGGCGGCCCTGAAGCCCGGCGACCGGGCCCTGGATGTGGCGAGTGGCACCGGCGACCTCGCCTTCGAGATGGCGCGCTACGTTGGCAAAGGCTTCGTCGTCGGCTCGGACCTGACGCGCGAGATGGTCGTCATCGGCCATCAGAAGAGCCTGGCGCGCAAAGAGAAGCGCGTCGACCACCACGTCGGCGACGCGATGGCGCTGCCTTACAAAGACGGCGCTTTTCAGGCCGCCACGATGGCGTTCGGCGGGCGCAACGTGCCGGACCTGACGGGTTCGTTTCGGGAGATGGCGCGCGTGCTGGCGCCCGGCGGCCGGGTCGTCTTTCTGGAGATGAACCGGCCGAAGCTCTGGGGCTTTCGCCAGCTGTTCGACTTCTACTTCCACCGCTTCTCGCCGTTCATGGGCGGGCTGATCTCGGGCGACCGCTCTGCCTACGAGTACCTGCCGCGCTCCGTCGACAACTTCGAGAGCGTTGAGGAGATCGCGAACTGCATGCGCGCCGCCGGGCTGGTCGATATCCGGATCCATCCCTTCATGTTCGGCGCAACGAACCTGCACATCGGCCGCAAGCCGTGAGCAACGGCTGGCGGGCGTATCGCGGCAGCTTCGGCGCTGCCGCGGCGCGAGAGGCGTTGGTGCACTCGCTGATGAACCAGATACACGATGAGCGCGTTCTTTCGGCGATCAGCGTCGTGCCGCGTGAGCGCTTTGTGGCGCCGGAGCAGCAGGAGCTTGCCTACGCAGACCTGCCGCTGCCGATCGGCTTCGACCAGACGATCTCGCAGCCGCGGATGATCGCGATCATGCTCGAAGAGCTGCACCTGCAGGGCGACGAGCGCGTCCTCGAGATCGGCGCCGGGTCGGGCTACCAGACGGCGCTGCTGGCGCAGCTGGCGCGCGAGGTCATCGGCGTTGAGTTGATCCCTGAGCTGGCGGAGCGCGCCGCCAACGTCCTGCGCGAGCTGGGCTACGAAAACGCGCGCATCGAGCTCGCTGGCGAGGAGCTGGGACGCCCGGAAGACGCGCCTTACGACGCGATCGTCGTCGCGGCGGCGGCGCCGCGCATACCGCAATCGCTGATCGATCAGCTGGCGCCGGGCGGGCGTCTCGTCATCCCTGTAGGCGGCCGCGAAGGGCAGGATCTGCTCGTCGCGGAGGCGCGCGAAGAGGGTGTGACGGTGACGCGAAAGGGCGGTTGTGGCTTCGTTCCGCTCGTCGGCAGGGACGCTTACCCCGCTCGATCTTGGGACGCACAGACGTAATAAAAAGTCAGCCCGTTTTTGTAGACAGAGCCTGTGGCCGTGAGTACACTACGGCAGTATCTCTCGACCTGGGCGGAACCTGGCGGGCAGTGCAGGGAGGTTCGCCGCTTGGACACTTGCGTGAGCGAGTTCCTGGAATTTTTGTCTGTGGAAAAGGGCGCGTCCGGAAATACGATCGCGGCCTACCGCAACGATCTGGGACAGCTGGAAGACTACCTGTCGAAGAAGAACGGCAGCATCATCCAATGGCCTAACGTCAACCAGAATCTGGTTCTCGATTACATTCTCGACCTGAAGTCCCACTCCTACGCGGAGGCGACCGTCGCCCGCAAAGTCGCCGCCACGAAGTCGTTCTTCTCTTTCCTCCAGGCCGAGGGCAAGGTGAAGAGCAACCCGACAGAGACGCTCGCCTCTCCGAAGGTCGGCAAGTCTCTGCCGAAGCCGTTGTCCGTGCAGGAGATCGATGAGCTGCTGGAGCAGCCGTCACGCCGCGCAACGCCCGAGGCTCGGCGCGACCGCGCCATGCTCGAGCTGATGTACGCCACCGGTCTGCGCGTCACCGAGCTTGTGTCGCTCGACGTGCAGGACGTGCAGGTCGACGTCGAGAAGCCTTACGTGCGCTTGCTCGGCAAGGGCAACCGCGAGCGCCAGATCCCGCTCCTCGACCAGCCGGCGCAGGAGGTCAGCGAGTACATGCGCTTCGCTCGCCCGAAGCTGGTTGGTGAGCGCGACGAGCACGCTCTCTTCGTCAACCGCCGCGGCGAGCGCCTGACCCGCCAGGGCTTCTGGCTGATCCTCAAGGGCTACGCCTCAGAGGCGGGCATCGTCGGTCGCGTGACGCCGCACACGCTGCGCCACAGCTTCGCGACCCACATGCTGCGCGGCGGTATGGACATCCACAAGGTGCAGGAGCTCCTGGGCCACGCCAACATCTCGACGACGCAGGTCTACACGCAGGTGAGCCGGGAGCACATCCGCGAGGCGTACGAGAAGGCGCACCCGAGGGCGCGGTAGACAGTCCTCAGCTTTCAGCGATCAGTAGTCAGGGGCCGCGAAGATACTCGCGGCCTTTGCTTTTGCTCAATCGATACCGGAGATATGCTGATGGCTGACTGCTGAACGCTGAGGACTACCGATGGCTGATGACCGCATCGCCGCTGTAAACGCTCTCGAAGTGCTCGATTCGCGGGGCAACCCTACCGTCGAGGCCGAGGTGCATCTCGCAGACGGCGCTGTCGGCCGCGCGATCGTCCCGTCGGGCGCGAGCACGGGGTCGTATGAGGCGCACGAGCTGCGCGACGGCGACCCGATGCGCTACGGCGGCAAGGGCGTCCTCGACGCGGTGGCGAACGTCAACGGCGAGATCGCGGACGCCGTTGCCGGCCAGCATGCCTCCGACCAGCAGGGCCTCGACCGTCTGCTCTGCGCCCTGGACGGCACGTCGAACAAGTCGCGTCTCGGCGCCAATGCGCTGCTGGCCGTCTCGTTGGCGGTGGCGCACGCGGCGGCGGCATCGAAGGGCGTGCCGCTGTACGCCTACCTCGGCGGCACGGACGCTAACCTGCTGCCGTTGCCGCTGTTCAACGTGCTCAACGGCGGAAGGCACGCCGTCAACGGCACCGACTTCCAGGAGTTCATGCTCGTGCCCCTGGGCCTCCCTACCTTCGCCGAGGCCTTGCGCGCTGGCTCGGAGGTCTACCAGGCCTTGAAGCGGCTGCTGACCGATCGGGGTCTCAGCACGAACGTGGGCGACGAGGGCGGTTTCGCGCCGACCCTGCCGAACAACGTCGCGGCGGTTGAGCTGCTCATCCAGGCCATCGAGGCGGCAGGCTATCGACCCGGTGAAGACGTTGCTCTCGGCCTCGACCCGGCAACGAGCGAGCTTTACGAGGGCGGCCGCTACGTCCTCGCCAGCGAGGGCCGTTCCCTGACCAGCGCCGAGATGGTAGACCTCTGGGCGTCCTGGTGCGACCGCTACCCGATAGTCAGCATCGAGGACGGCCTGGCCGAGGACGACTGGGAGGGCTGGGCCCTGTTAACCCAGCGTCTGGGCGACCGAGTCCAGCTGGTGGGCGATGACCTGCTGGTCACCAACCGCGAGCGCCTCGACCGCGCCATCGATAGCCGGGC
>DATDPC010000131.1:0-5302 GCA_035292965.1 Dehalococcoidia bacterium
AGGAGCTAGACGGCGCCGGCGTCTTCGACCTCTACACGCTGCATCCGGGCCCGAAGGCGAAGCGGCTGATCGGCAACCTCGTCGCCGAGTTCGAAGGGACGACGCTCGTCGGCTTCGAGAACCACGGCGGCCGGACGTATCTGGGGCCGGGCGTCGAGCCGCTGGCGCGCGTCGTGCACGGCTTTGGCAACGACGGTGAGAGCGGCTACGAGGGCGCTCGCTACCGCAACGCCTTCGGTTGCTACCTGCACGGCCCCGTCCTGCCGAAGAACCCCGCCTTCGCCGACCGCCTGATCTCGCTCGCCCTCGAACGACGCTACGGCGATGGCACGCTCGCGCCGCTCAACGACGCGCTCGAGACGCAGGCGCACGAAGCGGCGCTGCAGGCGCGCTAATCGCAGAAGCCGAAGCCGAAGCCCAGGTTGAAGCCGAGGAAGCGACCGTCCGGCGACCACGAGCCCAGCCTCAGCGGTTCGACGGTATCGCCGAGGTTGGCGGGCGGCGGCGGCGTCATGACGAGCGCGATCTCTCTGCTCGCGGCGAGGTCGTACATGAAGATGCCGGAGCTACCGTGGTCGGCGGTCGGGGCAAAGTAGCCCGCGTAGGCAATGTAGCGCCCATCTGGAGACCACTCATTCTGGAACCGATACGCCTTCATCTGGCCGGGCAGACGCCGGTTGCCGCTGCCGTCGCGGTTGACGACACCGGTGTACCAGTCGTCGTTGCCACATTTCATTACTGAGTAAGCGATCATGTTGCCGTCCGGTGACCAGTTCGCATTACCGCCGACAGCCAAAGGCGGCCTCGACAGGGCTGCCTGGGGATTCAGAAAATCGCGCTCCGTTAGCAGATACATCTGCGACTGCAACTCGGAGGACGTGATGCCCAACAGCAGGTCGTTGCGGGTGGGCGACCACGCTCCCGTCGCGCAGCAGCCGACGTAGAGCGTGAGAAACGAATCGTTATCCATGTCGTAGGCGTAAAGGTTGCCGCCGACATTGGCGCTGATGCTGAACTCGCGCAGAAGCAGCCAGCGTCCGTCGTGCGACCAGCCATCGACGATGACGGGGACGCCGTACTGCGTCTGCGGGGCAATGATGCGCTTGTTCTTCGTGCTGTCATCGATGTCGAGCAGGTAGACCGCGCTGAAGTCAGCCGTGTTCTCAATCGCGAACTCGTTGTGGCCGGGACGCCAGATAAACCGGGCGCCCCGTCCGATCTGCAAGCCGGTTATGTCGATCTGCTTCGGCGGGCCACCAGCCAGAGGCTGCAAGAACAGCCCGTTGTCGTACTCGCCTCCGGCAAAGGTGGTGTAGAGAATCGCGTCGCCCTTCGGCGACCAGCCTCTGATGTTCGTTCCCTCGCTGATCAGGACGCGAGCCCTACCCGCGTCGAGGTCGGTCAGCTCGATGCAGCTGTAGCTCGCCGGGCCGCAGTCGCTCGAGACGAGCTTATGGCTGCCGTCGGGCGACCATTCGCCGCTCTCCGGCCAGAAGCGGCCGTTTGCCAGCTCGAACTCGAAGACGCCCGGCGTCAGCGTCGTCCCGGGCGAAAGCGGTGCGACTTGCCGAGTGCTGCCGGAGGGTCGAGGCGTGGGAGAACGGGTCGCCGAGGGGCTTGCGACAGCAGTTGCCGTGTCTGGCGGCGTCGGCGTGGCCGGGGGCTTCTTGTCGCCGCTGCAGGCCGCGGCGGCGGCGAACAGGAGAAATGTGAGGAGCAGCCGGGCCATGATTCAAGGATGCCACGTTTACGAGGTCTTTACGTCGATTTGCCCCTCGTTGGGGGCGCCCGTATCCTGAGATCGTCCCTACTGGACCCGGAGGAAGCTTCTGCGCCCGGCGGCGGCGATTCTCGCCCTCATCTCTATCGTGCTCCTTGGGGCAGCCTGCGGCGGCGGTGGCAACGCGGCCGGAAACGACGGCGGCGTCGTCATCGAGACGGTCGTGGCGCAGCCTTCGGCCACGCCGGTGGTAATCGACACGAAGCCCAGCTCGACGCCTACCGGCACGCAGCCCGCCTCCAGCCTCACCGGCTTCGCCTGGCCGATCGCCGGCGGTTGCCTGCCCAAGGGCGACCAGCTGATGCCGAACGCGCCGCGCGTCTACCGCAACGGCATCCACGAAGGCGTCGACTTCTACGCCGTCGATAACTGCAACACGACGATCACGAAGGGCACGCCGGTTATGGCGGCGAAGGCGGGCAAGGTAATCCGCATCGACACGGACTACCACGACCTGACGCAGGCCGAGTACGACAAGAACAACGCCAACCCGAACACGCCCGAGGCGCTCGACTCGTATCGAGGGCGCCAGGTGTGGATCGACCACGGCAACGGCATCGTCACGCGCTACTGCCACCTCAGCGCGATCGCCAACGGCCTGACCCTCGGCGCGACCGTGACGAAGGGCCAGGTCATCGGCTCCGTGGGCGAATCCGGCACGCCCGAGTCGCTAAGCAGCCCCGGCAGCGAGTACCACCTCCACTTCGAGCTGCGCACCGGCGATTCCTACCTCGGCAAGGGCCTTTCAGCGCAGGAAGTGCGTAACCTGTACACGACGCTCTTCGCGCAGTGAGATGACGGCTTGAAATGAACGCCTCGGATACTCCCTCTGAGCTGGACTCGCGGCCCCAGGCGCATCGCGAGTGGTCCGGATATCTGCGAAGCCTTGTGCTGCCGATCGCCCTCGTTGTCGCGATCGTCGGCGGGTTGCTGCTCTGGGAGTCGCGCGGCAGCGATTCGGGCGCCGAGGCCGGCTTCGGCACCGTGGAGCTGCCGGCGGCGAAGAACACGACGGGGCAGTCACCCAGCCCGACGACAGGGCGCGCCGCCCCAGACTTTCTCCTCCGCACGCTCGATGGCGAGACAGTACGCCTCAGCGACCTGCAGGGCCGGCCCGTCCTCGTGAACTTCTGGGCGTCCTGGTGCGCCCCCTGCCGTCAGGAGATGCCCGACATCATCGACGCCTACGAAGCGCACTCGGCCGAGGGCTTCGTCGTCGTCGGCGTCAACCTGCGCGAGGCCGATTCGCGGGTCCAGGTCTTCGTCGATGACTACGGCGTGCCCTTCCCCGTCGGCCTCGACCGCAATGGCGAGGTCGCGCGCACCTGGCGCATCGGCGGGCCGACGCAGGGGTTGCCCTCGAGCTACTTCATCGACCGGCAGGGCATCGTGCGCAAGGTCGTCTACGGCACGGTCACTGGCAAAGCGCTCACCGACGGCCTCAGCCTGATCCTCGGGACGGGACACTGATGGCCGAAGCACGCACGGCGCCGCGCCCGATCCTGCCCGGCTTCGATCCGCTGCTGATGCTGTGGCGCGGCCTCACCTCGGTGAGGTTCGCGCTGGCGATCATCGCCTTCCTGGCGCTGGCGGCGCTGATCGGCGTGCTGGTGCCGCAGCTGCCGGGCGAGATGCGCGGCAACGCCGCCGCGGAGGCGGCCTGGTACGGCATCGAGGACCGCCACTTCGGCTTCCTCTACGACCCGATGCGGCTCCTCGGGATCTTCACCGTGTTCCGCTCCGTCTGGTTCGTCTCCGGCCTCGCCGTGCTCGTCGGCAGCGTCTGCGTCTGCACGGCGAACCGGCTGCCAGCCGTCTACCGCAACGTCTTCCAGCCCCAGACGCGCGTCCCGGACGACTACTATGCCCGCGACGCCTCGGTCGTCTCCGTGGCGGCGCCGGACGCCGGCGCCCTCGCCGATGCGCTGCGCCGGCGGCGCTACAAAGTGACGCTGGAGCAGGACGGCGACGCGACCTACCTCTTCGCCGACCGCTTCCCGTGGGCGCAGTTCGCAACCTTCGTCAGCCACCTGGCGCTGATCTTGTTCCTCGCCGGCGGCCTCGTGACCTTGGTGGCGGCGAAGCAACAATTCGTCTTCGTCGCCGAGGGAGAGGCCGGCGCCCCTGTCTTCTCACTGACCGACCGCGACCACATGACGGTCTTCGTCGAAAACACCGTCGGCGAGTTCACATCCGCCGGCCAGCCGCGAGACTATCGCACCTATCTCGTCGTCTACAAGAACGGCGCCGAGATCAGGCGCGGCGTCACCACGGTCAACCGCCCGCTATCGGCCGGCGGCTACCGTTTTCACCAGACGGCTTACTTCCCGGACGGCGCCGCCCTCAGCGTGCGCGACCTGACGACCGGCCGCGTCGTCTACGACGAGGTCGTCGTGCTTTCGAGTCAGGCGGCGACACCGCGGATCGTTATCCGCGACGCGGCGGGCGCCGTGATCCTCGACGACGCCATCATCCCGACCGACTTCATCGCCGGCGCCGCCGGGACGACTATCTCCCTGCCCGGCCGCGAGTTCTGGGTTGGCGGGCGGCCGCCGGCAACCGAGGGCGGCGCCTGGCAACTGGTCGTTTTCGAGACGACGGCATCGACGGTCCTGTCACCGGACGTACCGGGCGGCGTGCTGAACGAGGGTGAGAAGATCGCGCTCGGCGACCTGAGCCTGAGCTTTGCCGGCTTCACGAGCATCCCGTCCGCAACCGTGCGCCTGCCGGGTTCTGACGCGGACGGCGTCGCCGAGCTTTCGAACGGGGCGTCTGGGTCGACGCTGACCGTGGGGCCGGTGCAGGGCCGCGCCCTCGCGCTCGCGGAGAACAAGCCTGTCGTCCTCGGCAACTACGAATACTCGTTCAACGGTAAGCGAGAGTTCGCCGGCCTCACCGTCCGCCGCGACCCGGGAACGAATGTCATCTGGCTCGCGACCGGTGTCTTCCTGCTCGGCCTGGCGCTGACCTTTTACACGCCCAGACGCAGGCTCTGGGGTAAGATAACTGCGGGCCAGGCCGCCTTCCGCGGCCTCGGCGGACGCACGCTGGCTATCGAGAAGGACATCAGGGGCGCGGCGGAAACGGCCGCGGCCGAGCGCGTATGACCGAGCTTCTAAGCATCAACGTCGGCCTCGACCCGAACATCGTCAAGATCGCCGGCCTGCTGATCACCTGGCACGGCTTCTTTACCGCCATGGGCATCGTCGCCGGCGTCTGGCTCGCCGTCCGTGTCGCCGAGAGCGACCGGGTCAACATCGACCCTGACACTGCCTACACGCTGGGCATGATCGTCGTCGCCTGCGGCCTCGTGGGCGCGCGTCTGCTGTACGTCGTCGAGCGCTACGGCGATAGCTCATCGCTCGACAGCGTCATCGACATCTTCCGGATCACCGAGGGCGGTATCTCGATCTACGGCGCGATCATCGGCGGCGCGATCGGCGGTTGGGCCTACGGGCTCTGGAAGCGCCTACCCGCCGCCGCGGGCGCCGACGCGGCGATCTTCGGCATGTTTATCGGACT
>DATDPC010000132.1:0-4389 GCA_035292965.1 Dehalococcoidia bacterium
CGGCGCGGCGGGGCTGACGAGCTCGCTGGTCGAATGCGCGGCGCGGGGCGACGCGGGCATCGACATCGACGTGGCGCTGGTGCCCCGGCGCGAGTCGGGGATGACGCCGGCGGAGGTGATGCTGAGCGAATCGCAGGAGCGGATGCTGGTGATCGCCAAGAAGGAGCACGAGGCGGACGTTCTGCGCCACTTCCGGCACTGGGAGACGCACGCGGACGTCATCGGTCACGTGACGGACGACGGCATCGTCCGGATTCGCGATGGCGACGAGCTTGTAGTGCGCGTCGCGGCGAAGCACTTCACGGAGCCGCCGGAGTACAGACGCGAGGGCGTGAAGCCGGCGGGCCTGGACGAGCTGCAGACCTACGACCTGGCGTTCCTGCCGGACATCGTCGCGTGGGAGGAGGGGCCAGCGGACGCGAATGCGGCGCTGTTGCAGCTGCTCGCCTCGCCGGAGATCGCGTCGAAGCGGTGGGTATGGCGGCAGTACGACCACCAGGTGATGACGAACACGGTTGTCGGGCCGGGGTCGGACGCGGCGGTGCTGCGGGTGAAGGACGCGTCGCCGCGGGCGATCGCGGTATCGACGGACGGCGACGGCGTGAAGACGTACCTCGACCCGTTTGCGGGCGGCGCGCTCGCGGTCGCGGAGGCGTGTCGCAACGTCGCCTGCAGCGGCGCGAGGCCTCTGGCGGTGACGGACTGCCTCAACTTCGGCAACCCGGAGCGGCTGGACGTCTACTTCCAGCTGGAGGAGTGCGTGCGAGGCATGGCGGCGGCGTGCGAGACGCTGGGCGTGCCGGTGATCTCCGGCAACGTGTCGCTGTTCAACGAATCGGACGGGGCGGCGATCTTGCCGACGCCGGTGGTCGGGGCGCTGGGGCTGATCGACGACGTGGCGAAGACGGTGGCGATGGGGTTCCAGGCGGCGGGCGACGCGGTGTACCTGATCGGCGCCTGCAAAGAAGACGGCTCGGGCATCGAAGGCGACGCGGTGGACCTGGCGGGCAGCGAGTACCTGCGCCAGTTCCACGACCTGGTCGCCGGGTCGGTGCGGATCGACCTGGCGCTGGAGGCGCGGTTGCAGCGCCTGCTGGTCGAGGCGGCGGCGAACGGCGTCGTGCGGTCGGCGCACGATTGCTCGCACGGCGGGCTGGCGGTGACGCTGGCGGAGGCGTGCCTGCAGCGCGGCGTCGGCTTCGAGCTGAGCGGCGTCGAGGTTACGGGGCGGCGCGACGCGGCGTTGTTCGGCGAGGCGGCGTCGCGGGTCGTCGTGTCGGTCGAGATGTCGCGTGTGGCTGAGCTGGAGGCGCTAGCGTCTAACATCGGCGTGCCGTTGCTGCGGTTGGGCGCGACGGGCGGCGAGCGGCTACGTTTCGGGTCGGACATCGACGTGGCGCTCGAGGAGCTGCGCGGCGCATACGAAGGCGGCCTCGCCGAAGCACTGAACGCGTGACCGAGCTCGGGATCTGGAAGCCGCTCGACCCGGCGGCAGCGGCGGAAGTATTCAGGACGATGGACGCGCCGTGGTGGATCGCCGGCGGCTGGGCGATCGATGCGTTTATCGGGCGCAAGACGCGGGAGCACGGCGACCTCGACGTCGGGATATTGCGACGCGATCAGCTGAAGGCGCAGGCGCAGCTGGCGCTGTGGGACCTGCAGGCGGCGGACCCGCCGGGCAAGCTGCGGCCGTGGCGCCACGGCGAGACGCTGCCGTTGACGGTGCAGGACGTCTGGTGCAGGCCATCGCCGGAGTCGGCGTGGGGGCTGCAGCTGATGCTCGACGAGGCGGAGGGCGACGAGTGGGAGTACAGGCGCAATCGAGCCGTGCACCGGCCGGTCGAGTCGCTGACGTGGCAGGACGCGAAGGGCGTGCCGTACCTGGCGGCGGAGGTGCAGCTGCTGTACGCCGCGGCGCGGCTTTCGCCGAAGCACGAGCAGGACTTCGCGGCGTGCCGGCCGTTGTTGAGCGCGGTGCAGGCGGGGTGGTTGGCGACGGCGTTGCGTTTGGCGCACCCGGGGCACCCGTGGATCGAGGGTTTGAGTTAGCTTGAAACGCTTGACATATTGGTCGCACGGTTGTTCTATATGCAGAGGCCAATGTGTTGCTTCGGCTGGTGGAAAAGTATTGTCCCGTAACTGGTCGAATGGGCATTGATTGGGCGGCGCGGGGGCAGCAATATGCGCCAATCGGCTCCTGCTGTCTGCCCCGTCGCCTGAGTAGAAATGACTCAGGCCGGACAGCGGGAGTCGATCTGATTGAGACGAATGAGTGACAATGCAGCGAGTGTTAGTTGGGGTCGGGACGGAGCGCGGGAATGTACGCGCAACGTCGCCCTCACCCTAACCCTCTCCCAGAGGGAGAGGGGACAGCGAAGGAGATAGGTAAGCAATGAGAGTAGTTTTTCTGGAGCACGTTGACGGCGTGGCAAGCGCCGGCGAGATCAAGAACGTCTCGGACGGGTACGCGCGCAACTATCTGCTGCCGCGCAAGCTGGCGGCGGCGGCGACGGCATCGACGATGCAGCAGGCTGAGTCGCGGGCGAAGAAGCTGGCGGTTGAGCAGGAGAAGGTCGACATCGGCGCGCGGGCGATCGCGGAGAAGCTGAGCGCTTCGCCGTTTGTGCTGAAGGCGAAGGTCGGGCAGGAGGGCCGTCTCTTCGGCTCGATCACGGCGTCTGACATCGCGGAGGCGGTTAACGCGCGCGGCGGCGCGGTGGAGCACCGTCAGGTGCAGCTGGCGCAGCCGATCAAGGAAGTCGGCACGTATGAGATCGGCGTGAACCTGACGCGCAACGTGCGGGCTCAGGTGACGGTTGAGGTGGCGTCGGACGCGGCTGTGCCGGAGGCCGAGGCGCCGGTGGCCGAGGCGCCGGAGGCCGAGGCGCCGGTGGCCGAGGCGCCGGTGGCGGCGAAGAAGGCTGCGAGGGACGAGGATGACGCGTCGGAGAAGGACGATTCAGAGAAGGAGTAGCGGTGCGACCTCTCCCCCGCTGCCGCGCGCCCCTCTCCGTGCACAGAGAGGGGCTGAGGACGACGGATGGTTTACAGCGGAGGCTGTGAGTTTCGCCGACGGAGTGTCAAAGGTTGCCGCGTCCTTCTTCGAAGGACTCGCAATGGGAGAGATTTGGTGACGGTTGAGGATTCGGCCGTAGCAAGGCCCTGGTAGGGGCGAAGGACAGAGCGATTACGAGATAGGGAGTTGCAGACTCTCACGACCGTCAGCTAAGAGAAGGACACGGAACCCCGCCCGATGTTCGAACAGCTACCACCCCACGATATCCAGGCCGAGGAGTCGGTCGTCGCGTCGCTTTTGGTTGATCCGGATGCGATCAACAAGGTCGCGCCGATTTTGCACGCGCGCGATTTCTTCCGCGAGACGAACGGCTGGACGTACGAGGCGTGCCTGGCGCTGTGGAATCGCAACGAATCGATTAACCAGGTGACGGTCGCGCACGAGCTCGACCGGCGGGGGCGGCTGGAGGAGGTTGGCGGCCTCGTCTTCCTCAGCGAGCTGATCTTGAACCTGCCGACGGCCGTCGGTGTCGAGAACTACGCGAAGATCGTCAAGCGCGACGCGACCTATCGCCAGATGATCGGCGTGGCGACGAGCATCGCACAGGTGGCGTACGAGGGCGGGCCGGAGCTCGAGGCGAGCCTGGCGAAGGCGGAGGCGCTGGTCTACGGGCTGCGCGCCGGCGACAAGCTGCGCGAGTTCGTCCACATCCGCGAGTACCTTGACCCGTACCTCGACCCGGCGGACGCGTCGATGCAGGCGCCGTTCGGCGGGAACATCCGCACCGGTTTCAGCCAGCTGGACCTGCTGCTGGGCGGGCTGAACGCTTCCGACCTCGTGATCGTCGCGGCGCGCACCGGTGTCGGCAAGACGGCGCTGATGCTGAACATGGCGCGCAACGCGGCGGTGGGACAGCACGCGAAGGTGGCGGTGTTCTCGCTGGAGATGGCGGGCGAGCAGCTGGCGCAACGCCTGCTGGCGGCGGAGGCGCGCGTCGACAGCGCGAAGCTGCGCCTCGGCATGCACACGGAGGTGGAGGAGGCGCGGATCATGCACGGCCACGGCGTGCTCTCGAGCGCTGACATCTACGTCGACGACAGCTCGGCGCTGGAGATACCGGCGCTGAAGGCGAAGGCACAGCGTCTGAAGCAGGAGCGCGGCCTCAACCTGATCGTCGTCGACTATCTGCAGCTGATCCACGGCAACCGCAGCGATAACCGCGTCCAGGAGATCAGCTATATCACGCGGTCGCTGAAGGAGCTGGCGCGCGAGCTGGACGTGCCGATCATCGCCGGGTCGCAGCTTTCGCGGGCGCCGGAGCAGCGGCAGCCGCACATCCCGATGTTGAGCGATCTGCGCGAGAGCGGCTCGAT
>DATDPC010000133.1:0-4169 GCA_035292965.1 Dehalococcoidia bacterium
AGGCCGCGAGCAAGACTGCGCCAGCCGTGCCGGCGCCGGCTGCCAGCAACAGGCGCCGGCGGGCGATCCGTCGTTCACTAATCGAGGTCCAGTACCCGTTCTGCATGGGCTCCTTTAGCAGCCGTTTCGCTTGCAAGTAAGGTTGTGGTTAAGCGGCGTTTGTGTCAACATCCGCCGAGGTGGCGGGGGAGCCGTGAGTCTATTTGGCGACATAAGCGACCATATTCGCTACACGCTCAGCGTGGCCAAGTATCTTCGTCACACAACCACGCTCGAGCAATCGCGCCGGACGGCCGAGAAGCAGCTCGCGGAGCGCGAAGCCAACTTCCTCATCACCATGGAGCGAGCGGTTTACGCTTACCCGTCGAACCCTTACCGACGAATGCTCCAGCACGCCGGCTACGAGCTTGAGGACCTGCGACGGCTCGTCGGCGAAGTGGGCCTGGAAGCGACGCTGGACCAGCTTTATGACGCCGGCGTCTACGTTACTCAGGACGAGCTGAAGGGCAGGCAGCCGATCCGCCGCGATGGGCTGGAGATCGCCGTCAAGCAGACCGACTTCGACAATCCGCTGATCGGCCGGGCCGACTGGGAGTCGAAGAGCAGCGGATCCACCGGCGAACCGAATCGCGTTCGCGGCAACTTTGAGAGCCGCGAGAGCCGCGTCATGACACACCTGGTACAGGAAGCGGTGAGCCGTGGCCGGCCGATGGCCTATTGGACCTACAGCGGCCTCCACCGGGCGATTACAACGGCGAAGCGAGGCGTCGCCTACGAGAAGTGCTACCGGACGACGCCCTACGGCTTTAACGGCGAGACCTACCGGATCGTCAGCGCGTTCGTCGTTGGCAATCTGATGGGCCGCAAGATCCCGTGGCCGCATTACGTCCCACGCGACCAGGCGGTGAAGATCGCCCGCTGGCTGGCGGAGAAGACCGCGGCCGGTACGCCGGCGGTGATGAGCAGTCACGCAAGCCCAGCGATCCGGATCTGCCTCGCCGCGAGGAACGCCGGCCTCGACATCAGCGGCACGTTGTTCAGGGTCGGCGGCGAGCCGTTTACGTCCGGCAAGGAGGCTGTCGTGAAAAGCGTCGGCGCCACCGCGTCGGTCGGCTACACAACGATCGAGTTGGGCTCTCCCGTGGCGTCAGGCTGCGGCACGCCGGCCTCGGTTGATGACATGCACCTGATCACGGACCGGCTTGCGATGATCCACCGGCCACGCCAGCTGGCGACCGGCGAGACGATGTCGGCGATGATCTTCACGTCACTGATGCCGAAGGCATCGAAGCTTCTGCTCAACTGGGAGAGCGCCGACTGCGCGATCATCGAGGAGCGTCAGTGCGGCTGCATGCTCGGCGACATGGGCTTCACGACCCACATATCCGACGTCCAGAGCTACGAGAAGCTCACGAGCGAGGGCGTTACGTTCTCCGCAAGCCTCCTCTACCATCTCGTCGAAGAGGTCCTACCGGCGCGCTTTGGTGGTCAGCTTGGCGATTACCAGCTGGTCGAAGAGGAAGAAGACGGGCTGCCGCGCGTGCGCATCGTCGTCTCGCCGCGCGTCGGTCCGGTGGACGAGGCCGCGGTAATCGCGGTCGTGATGGAGAACCTGGAGTCGAGCCACGAGGGCGCCGGCGGCAAAGAGATGACCGACCAGTGGCGCCAGGGCGAGACGCTGCAGGTCGTGCGCCGCGAACCGGAGGTAACCCGGACGCAGAAGGTGGCGCCGCTCCGTGTTCGATCCCGCGACGGCGCCCGCGAAGAGCGCGTACCCGCCGGCGCCGACGACTAGCGCTTCCCTAAGAACCGGCCTCTGCGTGGGCGCCGGCTTCGCTGATCGAGACGTGGGCTGACATGCTTGAGCGCCCACCACCGCGGAAGCTGCCGCTGACCGGCGCCGCCTGCTCCGGCCGCGCCCCGACCGCCAGCGACACGTGACGCTCCGCCACCGCGAGACCGACCGTAGGGTCGAAGCCGCGCCAGCCGCCGCCGGGCACGTACAGCTCTGACCAGGCGTGCAGGTCGAAATCGCCCTCGTTGCCCGGCTCGGCGTAGTAGCCGCTGACGAAGCGTCCGGCGAACCCCTGCGAACGCGCCGCCGCCAGGAACAGCACCGCGATGTCGCGGCAGGAGCCCTCGCCGCGCCGCAGCGTTTCGATCGGCGGTAGGGGCGCGCCTTCCGGCCGCGTCGATCGGCGCAGGCGCTCGTGCAGCATGCGCGTCGGCGCCGAAGCGCCGGACGCCGCTGTTGGTCGTCTTGTCGAGGTAGGGTCCGAGCGCCGCGACCAGCGCCGGCGAGTAATCGAGCGGCAGGTTGTGCTTGCCCTGCCAGAGATAATCGAACGGGTTGGCGCGAAGCGTTTCGACTTCACAGACCGATTCGATGACGAGGTGATCCGTCGAGCCGGTGAACCACGCGGCCAGCGCCTCGTTGCCGTCGAGGTCGAGTATCGGGCTGATGCCGGCGGCGGAGGGATCGATGCGCAGGTCGAAGCTGAGCAGGCGCTGGTTGACGTTGCTCTGGGGCTTCAGCCTGAAGACGTGGCGCTCCAGGAAGACGGGAGCGCTGTAGTCATAACGGGTCTGGTGATGGATCGCGAAGCGCACGGGCTCAGACGCTCCGCTCGCGCAGCATGTCGGGCAGCTTCGGCGATGAGGTGTCATCGATCTCGGCGAAGAAGCGGTCGAGCCATTCGGACGGCAGGTTGGTGACGGAGTTGCGCAGGCGCTCCTGCCAGCCCTCCGTGATCTCGACGAGGTCTTCTTTGTCGAAGCGGCGCTCCACCAGCTGCCCCGTGTCCTTGAAGTAGAGGACGACATCGATCGGGAAGTCGACGTCGGCGGCGCTGATTCGCGTCGAGTCGAAGGCGAGACAGCCGACCTTCAAGGCGAAGCGCATCGAGTCTTCGTACTGCAGCGTGCGGTCGAGCACCGGCTTGCCGTAACCGGGCGAGCCGATGATGTGGTACGGCGTCCCCTGGCCGATTTCGACCCAGTTCGCCTGCGGATATATAAGGTAAAGCCTCGGCTCGTCGTCGTTCTCCATCTGCCCGCCGACGAGGCAGTAGATGCTGAACTGGAGGCCACTTTCCTCCAGCGCCTGCTTGTCCTCATGCGCGACGCGGCGGATCTGGGCCGCGAAGGCGTTCGCCGACTCCTGGAGGCGCGCGAACTCGCCCTCCGGCAGCGACTCGATCGCTTTCACCAGCAGGTCTGATTCGACGCGCGGACGCCCGTCCGGCGAGAACATCTCGTCGAACCAGGTTCCGGTCTCGTAGCCGGCGAAGAGCATCCTAACTCCTCCCAGGCGGGCGGGTGCGATGGGTCTGCTGGGAGACTAAGCGACGCTCATTGCGAGCTAGTTACCGAAATGTGAAGTCGGCGTTACAAGATGCTGCCGGTCAGCCGTGCGCTTCCAGCACCTTGCCCCCGGCCTCGACCGGCTTCGCGTCGATCAGGACGAAGGCGATGCGGCAGGGCTCCGGGCCCTTGTTCACCCAGTTGTGAATCGTCCCGCGCTGCACCAGCACGTCGCCGGCCTTGAGGTGCACGACCGAGTCGTCCAGCTCCATGTCGATCTCGCCGGAGATAACCACGGCGTAGTCGATCGAGTCGGTGCGGTGGTTGCGCGGCGAGTTGCCGGGCCCGAACTCGACGACGCGGAAGACACTGCCGCCGGCGAGCGTCGTGCTGCTGGCGTTGCGCGAGGTGTCGTCGTTGCCGTCGTTGTTTACCGGAAAGCCGTGCGTCGTCCAGATCACGGCGGCGGAAGTGCCGGGTCGCGCCGAGACGACGTTGTCTGAGAGCTCGTCCGTCTTGGTGATTGCGTTGCCCTGGGCGTCGTGGCCGGTTACTACGCGTCGTATTTCCATTGGTTCTCCCTCCTGACGCGAGGGAGCTTACAACGAAACGCCGAGCATCGCAGCGACCGCCGGTCCCAGGTCGAGCGCGGAGCACGGCGCGATCGCGGCGTTGGAGGCGAACCAGCCGCCTTCGCGGTGGTTGCCGCTGCGCTCGCGCGTCGCCATCGCCTCGATCGTGCCGATGCGCGGCGAGGCCAGCGCTGTAATCGGCGCGTCGTTTGCCCAGACGACGAGTAGGTCGGCGAAGCGGTCCGTCAGCGCGCCCGGATAGGCGTCCGCGACTTTGACGACGTCGCGGACGAG
>DATDPC010000134.1:0-4039 GCA_035292965.1 Dehalococcoidia bacterium
AAGCGCCGGCATCGAGCAGCAAGGTCACGACGCCGCCCGAGCTCGTAACCAGCGGCCCGGCGACGATGTTCGTGCCGCCGGCGTCGGTCGCCACCCAGACGCTTGCGCCCTCGAGCGGGTTACCGCCGACCGTGACGCCTAGCGTGCGTTGCAGCGCCCCGGCGCCGCCCGTGAGGCGCGTCGTCAGCGTCTTGCCGGCGGCGTTGGCGCCCTGGTGCGCCGCCACGACGTTCTCGTCCCAGACGCGGTCGACGACGTCGTCTTTGTCCGCCACGGTCAGCGCGTAGCCCGTCTTGTCGCCGACAACGCCGGCGTTCGCGTCGACCCGCCCCGAGATGAGCACGTTGATCGCGCTGTTGCGCACGCGCTCGACGTTCGCATCGACCTGGCCGTTGTCCTGCTGGTTGAGCTGACCGGCGCCGGAGCCGCGCGTGTACAACCCGCCCGCCGCCTCCGCCGCCGCGTTGGGCAGGGCCGTGAGGCCGGCGCGCACCGGGTCGTTGAGGTTGACCTTGTGCCGCGCCGAAGCGTTGCCGTAGGTCTGCACGATGAGCGCCTGGTCCTCGACCGCCTTCGTCGCGCTATCGACGATCTGGACGACGACCTCGGCCGCCTGCATCTCGCTCGCCGTCAGCGCCAGGCTCCAGAGCTTCGAGCCGGTGCCGCCGACGGCCGCCGGGTTGTTCGTCGTGTTCGCGACGTTACCGCCGTCCTTGCTCAGCTTCGTGTCGCCCGTCGCCGGCGTCCAATCGCCGGAGCCCGCGAAGTCCTGCGAGCCGGCTTTGATCATCGGAAAGCGCAGCGTCAGCGCCACACCGTACTCAGCAAGAATGATCATCGCGTTCCCCTTCCCACGCCGCGGCCAACGCCGCGCGCGATCGTCTGACGGCCCGAAACCGCCGCCTGCAGCTCCAGCGCCACACCACCGTAGTTGCGCGCCGTCCCCGAGTGCGACGCGTCGACGCCGGTGTCCTCACCCGTCTTCCACTCGACCTGCGCCGACCAGCTCGCGCCGGCCTCCGTCTGCGTCACCTCGACAAGCTCCGTGAAGCCGGAGCCGACGGCAAGCGTCTCGCCCGAGTTCACCTTGCAGTGGACCCCTACGGCCACGTTGTTCACGGCGTCCGCGAAGGCGGCAAGCGCCACCGTCAGGCTGTTGACCGAGCCGGCGTTGGCGACCGCGGACTGGACGACGGCGCGCTCGCCATCGTCGCCACCGGTGTCGACGCCGCTGAACTCGACCACGGCCCAGCCGCAGTTCGACTGGCTCGTCCCGCCGAAGTCGATCGTCAGCGCGCCGGAGCCGGGCGCTGTAGAAAGGCCGCGAAACACTGTTATGCGCAGGTTGTTGCTGCTGAAGGTGCGGTCAGCGACCTTCACCCAGGTCATGCTCGCGCCGCCCAGCGTCGGCAGCGTCGCCGCGCCAGAGAGGAAGCTCACGACAAAGACGAGGACGAGCCGGTTCGCCCCGGGTGATACGGACGCCGTCGCGTAGGATGACGCGTCCGTCTGGGAGCTGCCGCTGGTGAGCAGGCTTGTGGCTATCATGCCGGCGCAGCCTAGGCAGCGGCGCGGCTATCTCAAAGCCCGGACGTCACCAGCCTGTAGAGGCGACCTTCAGGTCGCCAGAGGACGATGCAGCCTCTGAGCGCGTATCGGCCGTTGTTGATTTGCGGCGCGCGTGCATGGCGACCTGAAGGTCGCCTCTACATTTCGTTTCCAGGCTAAGTAATGCTGGCGCCGGCGAAGTGGCCGTTGGAGCGCGGGCAGACGTGGCCCTCCGGCTCCATCGGCATCTCGCAGAGGGGGCAGATCGGCCGGCCGGCGGCGACGACGCTGGCGATCTTCTTCGCCAGGACGCGGCACTGGCCCCGCGTCAGCCGGCAGCGCATCGCCGGTTCGCCCTCGGCGCCGCGCTCGATGTCGAAGGCGTGCAGCGTGAACAGGTCCTCGTCATCGAGGTAGCCGAGGCCGAGCTGGCCGGCCGTGAAATCGATCGTCGCGATGCCGCTGATCGGCAGCGGTTCTACGTCCGGGCCGTTGTTCGGGTGCTCGCGATCGATTCGCTCCAGCGTCGCGTCGAACCAATCGCCGATGCCGGCGAGCTGCTGCTTCTCCATCCAGACGTAGGCGGTGTCGTTCGTCGAGCGGATCAGGAGGCGAAAGCGCCGCTGCCCCGGCTGGCCGACGGCTTCAGCGTCGATCGAGAGGGCGCGGCCGAGGTCGTGCTCCGGCGCATTTTCCATAGCCCGCCAATTATAGGCAACGCGTGACTTACGTTCGTCCCGTCTCTGTTCGGCATGCGATCGAGGGCGGTGCCATTCCGATCTTGTGTATCAGCACAAATGTACTACTCTCTCGCAAACGAACGCCCCGAAGGAGGTATCGACCGTGGACGAAGAAGTCGTCCTTCTCGAAGAACAGCTCGCTGCCGCGCACGCCGATCTCGAACGGCTGCAGGCGCAGCTCGAGGAGGCTGAGGCGGCGCGGGAAAGCGAGGCGTCGGAGGCCGCGACGCTGCGCCAGGAGATCGAAACGCTGCGGGAGGAGCTCGCGACGGCGGCGGAGCAGGCGAAGTGGACGGCGCAGCGCTACCGCGACGCCGTCCTCGCCGGCGAGCCCGACCTTCCGGCCGAGCTGGTCAGCGGCGACACGATCGCCGAGATCGATGCCTCGGTGGCGCAGGCGCGACAGACGGTGGCGCAGATCCGCCAGCACCTCGAGCAGCAGGCGCAGGCGCTGCGCGTTCCCGCCGGCGCTCCGGCCCGCACGGGGCCTGATTTCTCCGCCCTCAGCCCGGCGGAGAAGATCCGCCTCGGCCTGCAGCAGACCTGAGAGACCTCGTAGGGACGAAGCTTTAGCTCCGTCCGCGGACGCCCCGTCGATCGCAAAGCGCCGCGTTATCGAGGCATCGGGGTGCTGTTCGGACGGACCTGAAGGTTCGTCCCTACGTTGGACAAAGGCAACCGGAAGTAGAAGGGAAAGGGAGGTAACCAATGGCACTCACACTCGCAGAAGCCGCGAAGCTCTCCAACGATGTCGTCCTCCAGGGCGTGATCGAGACCGTGGTCAAGGAGTCCCACGTCCTCGACCTGCTGCCGTTCGTCGATATGGTCGGCAACGCGCTCACCTACAACCGCGAGAACGCGATGGCGACGGCGGCGTTCTTCGACGTCGGCGACACCTGGACCGAATCGACGCCGACGTTCACGCAGGTGCAGACGACGCTGAAGATCCTCGGCGGCGACGCGGACGTCGACCGCTACATCGCCACGACGCGCAGCAACGTCCAGGACATCGAGGCCGCGGTGCTCGAGCTCAAGGCGAAGGCCGTCGCGCACGAGTTCGAGGACGAGTTCGTCTACGGCGACACGGCGGTAGACGCCAAGGGCTTCGACGGCCTGCACAAGCTGATCGGCGCCGGCGCGCAGCAGGTGAACATGGGCTCCGGCAGCACACCAGCGGCGCTCTCCGTCGCCAAGCTCGACGAGCTGATCGACCTGCTCAAGCCGGGCAAGCCGGACTTCCTGATGATGTCGCGGCGCACGCGGCGCGGCCTCGGCGTCTTCGCCCGCGCGCTCACCTCGCCCGTGACCTACGAGCCGGACGAGTTCGGCCGCCGCGTCGCCTACTTCGACGGCATCCCGATCGTCGTCAGCGACTTCATGGTCGACACGGAGACGATCGCCTCGGGGCGTTTCTCTGCCAAGACCGGCGGCGCCTCGACCTCGATTTTCGCCGTCAAGGTCGGCGAGGGGCAGCTCTCGGGCCTGACCAACGGCGGCATCCAGATCGACAACATCGGCGAGCTCGAGACGAAGGACGCGCGGCGCTGGCGCTGCAAGTGGTACGTGGCGATCGCGCTGTTCTCCGCACTCGCGATCGCCCGCCTCGACGGCGTCAGCTCCGCCGCCGTCGTCGCCTAAACCGCCGACGCTCCTCCGGCGGCACGAAGGGCAGCCCGTTTCGGGCTGCCCTTCGGCTTGCCCCCTACACCTACGCACCCTAACCTGACCGGGATGCGAGGTTACCGCCTCGA
>DATDPC010000135.1:0-21062 GCA_035292965.1 Dehalococcoidia bacterium
TCTCGCGCGGCAGCTCGGCGATGCTCGCGGCGTCTGCGTCGGCGCCGATAAAGTCGAGCAGCTCGCGCGCAACGCGGGGCCAATCGCGCACCATGCGCTCGAAGCGGACGAATCGGATCTGCTCGCGCGGGAAGTGCTCCAGGTAGTGGGGAATCTGGCCGGCGTAGTTGCCGATGGCGCGGTAGTGGAACGGGAACAGCCAGCCAGCGGCGATCCGCTGCTCCTCCTTCGCCAGCGCTTCTTCGAAGGTCTGGGCGGGCTCCCAGCCGTAGAGGCGCTGCAGGCGGTAGTGGGAGTAGGCGCGTTCGACCGGGTCGCGCAGGACGAAGATGAGGCGCGCCTCCGGGATTAGCTCCCGCAGCAGCGGCGCGGCACGCTCGGCGAGATAGAGGTAGCTGGAGGAGCACTCGCCCCGCACCGGGTCTGTAGCGCAGTGCGCGAACAGCGAACGGTAGTCAGCGAGGTCCGTGACGATATCGGATGGGTCCTCGTAGGGTCCGTGGCGAATCGTATCAGCGCCGGCGAAGGAGAAGAAGTGGGGTTCCTTCTGGCCCGACATGCCGATGTCCGGCCGGCCGCCGAAGAAGCTGTACAGCGACGAAGTGGCGGCGCGCAGCGTGCCGCCGACGACGAAGGTCGGCAAGGCGCCCGCGGGCGCCTTCGCGAGTAGGCCTCGCTCACGCCTCGGCTGCCGCAACGTCTCGGTCGAGTCGGCGCTCGGCGTCTCCGTGACGATTCGGTTCGGGCCGCCGATGATCAGGCGCCCGTCCTGGTTCGCGTCTGTGGTTGGGAAGGTCATCCGGCCGCCTCGCTGGTTCCGCTAAGCGAGCTCAGCTCCGGCTGGAGCACTCGCGTCGTGTAGTCGGCGATCACTTCTTCGATACCGTTGCGCAGTGGCGTGAACTCGAAGTCGACGAGGCGGCGGAGCTTCTCCGTGCTCAGCACCTTCGTCTCGACGCCGGCGTACCGGGTCAAGTCGTACTCGATCAGCGCCGGATCATAGCCGGCGAGGGCGCAGATCAGGGCGGCGTACTCGCGGATGCTGTGACCGCGGCCGCTCGCGAGGTTGAGGATGTCGTCCGGGCAGCGCTGCGTCGCGACGTTGATCAGGCGGACGGCGTCGCGCACGTGCACGAGCTCGCGTACCTGGTTGCCGTCGCCCCAGAGCTGGACGCGCTCGCCGAGAAGCTTGCCTCGCACGATCTTGCGCACGAGGTCGAAGATGAAGTGCGAGTCGTCCGCGTCGAAACCGGGCCCGTAGAGCGTCGAAGGCACCAGATAGCTGTAGTGCATGCCGAACTGCTCGTTCAGCGCGCGCAGGCCCTGATACAGCATTCGTTTGGTCATGGCGTAGGTGTAGAGGTCAGCGTCCGGCTCGCCGAGGAGGTAGTTCGCTTCCGCCATCTCCCGCTCCGGCGGGTAGGCGCAGCTCGTCCCCATGGCGATGAGGCTGGCCTGCGGCTGTCGCTCGCGCCAGTACCAGAGGACGTTGGTGTTGATCAGCTGGTTGGTGAGCCACTGCTCGCCCTTGTGGTAGAGACAGAAGTCCCCCGCCTTTGTCCAGGCCGCGAGGTGGTAGATGCGGTCGAACGGCCCGCGCAGCAGGCGCTCGAGGTTGGCGCGATCGGTCAGATCGCAGCTGCGCGTGTTCAGCACGACGGTCTCCACGCCCTGCGCCTGCAGATGCGGGACGAGGTGCCGCCCAAGGAAGCCGGTGCCGCCGGTAACGAGCGCCCTCACGGCGCCGCCTCAGACATTCGAGTACTCCTTGCGACGCAGCATCGTGTAGCCCTTCACAAGCTCGTCGATGCCGTCGTCGAGCGACCATTCGGTGCGGAAGCCTGTCGCCTCCAGCTTGGCGTTCGAGACGATGTAGTCGCGCTTGTCTGGGTCTTCGCCGATCGGCGCCTCGAGATAGGTGAACTCGGGCACGTGGCGCTGGATCGCCTCGCACAGCTCGATCTTCGACAGGTTGGCCTCGGACAGCCCGGCGTTGTACGGCTCGCCGCTCATCGCGTCGTAGTTCTCGATCGCGTGCTCGAAGGCGCGCGCGACGTCGCGGACGTGGATGTAGTTGCGCTTGAAGTGGCCCTCGAAGATGACGACGAAGCGGTCGGTGACGGCGCGGTAGGTGAGGTCGTTCACCAGCAGGTCGAGACGCATCCGCGGCGACATGCCGAACACGGTCGCGAGCCTCAGGCTGACGCCGCGCCCGGAATCGAGGATCGCGCGCTCCGCCTCGACCTTCGTCTGGCCGTAGAGCGACACCGGCCGTAGCGGCGTCTCTTCGGTGCAGAAGCTGTCCTTCTCGCCGATGCCGTAGCCGCTGTTCGTCGTCGGGTAGATCAGCTTCTGTCCCGGGCTGAGCAGCGTCTGGAGCATGAGGATGGCGTCGCGATTCGTGCTCACGGCGGCGACGGGATCGCGTTCGCAGAGCGGCGCCCCGACCAGCGCGGCGAGCGGGATGACGACGTCCGCCCGCGCCACCAGCGAGCGCATCAGAGACTCGTCCCGGACGTCGCCTCGGACCGGCGTGAAGCAGGGATAACGGCAGCAGTCGACCAGCGAAGCGCCGTTCGCTCCGAAGCTGTCGACGACCGTAACCTCGTAGCCTCTCACCAGAAGACCGGGCACGAGCACCGAGCCGATGTAGCCCGCTCCGCCGGTTACAAGCACGCGCTCAGACATTCGATTCTCCTTTGTTACGCGCCGGCCGCTGCTTCAAAGCAGCCTCCAGCGCCGCGTTCCAATCCGCCGCAAAGCTGTCGTCGATCGACGGCCCAGCCGGCTCGCTGAGGGACGTTTCAACCGCCCGGCTAAGGCCGTCGCGCAGGTCTGCCCCGGCCGTGCTCTTCAGCCAGACGAGGCGCGGGTGATCGGCGAAGCGGTCGGCGGCCCAGGCGATTCGCGTCGCGAGCACGGTGCAGCCGAGGGCGATGGCGTCGTGCAACACGCCGCTCGTGCCGGCTCCGTAAGAGGCGACGTCGTACGGCAGCACGACGATGTCTGCACCCGCGATCTGCGCCGCGTACTCCTCCGATGTGAGGTGGCCGGTCTTCAGGTCGACGCGCGGCTCATTCCCCCAGGCGTGCTGCAGTGCCGCGGCGAGCG
This sequence comes from Dehalococcoidia bacterium, assembly GCA_035292965.1. Lineage (GTDB taxonomy): Bacteria > Chloroflexota > Dehalococcoidia > DSTF01 > WHTK01 > WHTK01. The sequence goes on from DATDPC010000135.1 coordinate 3,112, forward strand.
CTGCTTCCTCCGCCGTGTTCCCGCGGCCGAGCTGGACCCTGACGCGGCCTTCGGGAAACAGCGAGAGCGCGGTACGGATCACGGCGTCGTAGTGGCGCGCGCCCTTCTCGACGCGAAAGCCTCCGACGAGAGCGAAGGCCGGCGCGCCGGCTGAAACAACGCCGTGGTCGATCCGCGGTACCGGGATCGAGACGAGGCTGCCGGTCGCCCGGGGGGCGCGCGCGAGCCAGTGCTCCAGGGCGGCGCGCGAGTCAGAGACGGGATGGATGCGGCCGGAGCGGATCAGCCACGGCACGAGCGCCTCGAGGATGCGCGCCTTGAGGCCGTCTCTGCCGACGATGCCTGCGCCGTCCCGTCTCAGGACGAAGACGCCTACCGTCTTCGATCGAAGTACCAGCGCGCCTGCGACGGCGAAGAGGACGAAGTCGCGAAACTCGGGCGTGTGCCAGACCAGCAGGCGAGAGCCGCCGCGTAGCTGGCGCAGGAGCAACCGAAGCTCGCTGAGGAAGATGGCGCCCCGTCCTCGCGGCGGCTTGCTCGACGTAAACGGTGCGGCGACACGCAGCGGCCAGCCCGAGAGCGCCTTCGTCAGCGCGTCCAGGTAGTCTTCCTGGTGCCCGCCGGGCAGACGCCCGCTGCCGTAGTCGACCAGCCATACCTCGGGACGTCGCGTCCCGGCGCTCATGCGTGCTTCGGCAGCCTCGGGTCGAGAGCGCTCAGCGATTGTCGCCGCCGTGTCGGTGCGGCGCTCGTCAGGCAACCCGACGCTCAAGGTCCCCTCCTTGCCGCGAATCGTCCTTCGTCCGGCGCTTTGTAAGCTGGTCGAGCAGCCGCGGCGCTGCGTCCCGCAGGTCGGTCGCCAGCTCGACCCGAAACGTGGTCGAGGCGAGGTCGTTGACGCGCTCTCGCGCCGTCGCGCCGAGGCCGCTGAGGACATGAACGCCGCCCGCGAGACCGGCCGCGCGCCCGGCGAGCAGGTCGTCCGCCGTATCGCCGACGATCCAGCTCGACTCGAGCGTGATCCGCAGCTCGCGGCCGGCGCGCAGGAGCATGCCGGGGTTCGGCTTGCGGGCGGGATGGTTGCCGCGGTCGTAGGGCGGGCGGGCCTCCGCGTGGTAGGGACAGGCGAAGACGGCATCGACGCGAGCGCCGTGCCTCCCGAGCAGAAGCTGCATGCGCTCCACGACAGCCGCCAGCTCCGCCCAGCCGTAGTAGCCGCGGCCGACGCCGGACTGATTCGTCACGACCGCCACGGGTACGCCGGCCTGGTTGGCGGCGGCGATCGTCTCGGCGGCGCCGGGCAGCAGACGCACCGCTTCGGGGCGGCTGAGATAAGGCTCGAACTCGAGAACAACGCCGTCGCGGTCGAGGAACAACGCCTGGCGGGACAGCCAGGCGGGGCGTCCGCCTGAGCGCCAGACCCAGATGCCGTCCGGCCCGACTCTGCCGTCGTCACGGGTCTCAGGCGGCTTCATTTCGCACTCCCGCTACGGCGACTGGTACACGGCTCGGTTCTCTGTCAGAAGAGGCCGGCAGCTCGCGGCGGTAGAGCCACACCGTCCAGGGCAGGACGATGCCGATCATGATCGCCGCGAAGCCGAAGCCAACGCCCGTGAGACCAACGAAGCGACCGAGCAGCGCCGTGCTCGCGGCCACGAGCGCCGCGCCGGTCAGGGCGTTGAGGACAAACGGCTCGCGCTTCTGAAATCGCACCGCTGACGTCTGCACGTTGCTCGCCTGCATGGCGATTGCGGCGACGAGGAAGGCAGCCGTGACCGTAAGTCCGCCGAACCGCGTCGCGTAGGTAGGCGCCGCGAGGTTCAGCAGCGCCAGCCCCGCCATCGTCGCGAGGGAGAGCACGATCGCGGTGGCGATGCCGCGCTTCGTCGTCGTCGACACGAGGTTCCGCAGCGTGGCGAAGCGACCCTCGGCGCCGAGGTGGCCCATACGCGGCTGGGCGGCGACGAGCCACGAAGAGCTGAGGCGGTTGATCGCGTTGAACAGCTGCAGCGTCGCGCCAAGGCGGCCGGCAGCGGCCGGACCCTGGGTCGAGAACGTGATCGGCGTCAGGCTCTGAAACATCATGAAACCGGCGAACCAGCTCAGGGAGATGCGCCACTGCTGCGGCCAAAACTCCCGCCGCCAGCTGACGCCCTCGCCGGCGGCGCGTCTCAGGTTGAGCAGCGGCTTCGCCGCCCAGACGAGGAGCGGCAGGCTCACGGCCAGCCGTACGCCGACGAGAACGCTGATCGAATACAGACCCGCCCCCGCAAGCAGCGATGCGCAGGCCGCGGTCCCGCCGGCAAGGTTGGCGATCAGGAGAATGCGCTGGTTCCGGTCGACCCGCCCCGAGCCTTCGATCAGGCTCGAAAGCGGCGATGTCGTGATCGCGAGCGCCGCGGTGACCGTTAGCAGCCACCACGCCTCGGCCCAATCGACGTTCGCGTGACCGGCGAAGTGAAAGAAGAGGTAGCCGCCGCTTCCGATGACGCAGAAGTAGGCGAGACAAACGCCGGCGTACCAGACGAGGCCGAGACGCACGAGCGACCCCAGGCGGGCAGCCGCCTCCGGCGACGCCGGCCCCAGCGCCTCGCTGATTCGCAACGCGGCCCATTCGTGGCTCACGAACTGGGTCAGCACGACGCCGAAGCCGAGCTCGATGAACTGCTGCGTCAGGAGGATGCTGGCGAAGCTGAAGTAGTAGCCCTGCTCGTCAGCGCTGAGGCGCCAGGTCACCAGCGCCAGCAGGACGAAGCCGGACAGCGCCGACCACGCCGAGGCGAGGAAGGCATAGGTTACAGACGCTTCGGGGACGAGTCTCCGAATATGGTTCAAGGGCCGCCTGGTGGCCACGCCAAGGCACGGTTTCGGCGAGAAAACGTGGCTTGCGCACTCCCAAGCTGAACCTGCCGGGTTGTTGGGAGCGCTCATTTAATTATCGGCGGCGCGAATCCGGCAGATTAGCCTCGAAGCCTTCGATCAGCGGTGTGTTGCGTTCATCCTGAGCCCGCAAAGGCGCATAATTAGCGAAACGCCTTGATGATGTAGGGAGTGATCGATGCTTAGCGTAAAGGACAACGAGTTCCTCAGCCGGATCGGCCCAGGCACGCCCATGGGCGATCTCATGCGCCAATACTGGCTGCCGGCGATTCGCTCCGACGAGCTGCCGGCGCCTGACTCGCCGCCGTTGCGCGTCAAGCTGCTCGGCGAGGAGCTGATCGGCTTCCGGATGACGTCCGGCAAGGTTGGTCTGATCCAGAGCGCCTGCCCGCATCGAGGCGCCTCGCTGTTCTTCGGCCGCAACGAAGAAGAGGGGCTGCGCTGCGTCTACCACGGCTGGAAGTTCGACGAGACGGGCTCCTGCATCGACATGCCGAGCGAGCCGGCGGAATCGAACTTCCGAAGCAAGGTGCACGCGAAGGCATATGCGACGCACGAGCGCAACGGCATCATCTGGGCCTACATGGGCCCGCGTACTTCCTCGGAAGTACCGCCACTGCCCGACATCGAAGCGACGCTGATGTGCGAAGGTCCGCTGGACATCTCTATGCTGCACCGCCCCTGCAACTGGATGCAGGGCTGGGAGGGCGAGATGGACACCGTCCACGCCGCCTTCCTCCACTTCGGCCACGCCAAGTCAGAGGACGAAGAGACCGGCTCCTTCAACTACTACCAGTACAAGAACCGCGCCGCGCGCTTCGTCTCGCTGGACACCGATTTCGGTACGACGAACGGCGCCTACCGCCCCGCCGAGGAAGACAGCTATTACTGGCGCGTCACCCACATCCTCATGCCGTTCTACAACATGCTCCCGGCAGGCAAGGTCGGCGATGGCGTCCGCATCGGCGCTTACGTGCCGATGGACGATGAGAACACGATGCACTGGGAGATCTTCATCCGGCCGCAAATCGAGGGTCAGCCGAAGACCCAGGCCTTCGTCCGCAACTCGCACCCGCTCCCGAACACGCCGGACTGGTTCGGTCGCTTCAACATCCAGGAAACGCTGGAGAACGACTACCTGATCGATCGCGAAGCGCAGCGGACGATGAAGAGCTACACCGGCATCGAAAGCGTTCGCGTCCAGGACAGCGCCGTCACCGAGACGATGGGTCCGATCTACGACCGCAGCCACGAGCACCTCGGCACGACGGACCAGCTGATCATCCGGACGCGTCGCCGCATGATCAACGCCGCGAAGGCGCTGCGCAACGAAGGCATCGTCCCGGCCGGCGTAGACGACCCGGCGGTCTACCGCCAGCGCTCCGGCGAGATGATCCTGCCTCGCTCCGTCGACTGGTGGGAGGCCTACGAATCGATGCGCAAGGCCTGGATGCCGGCCGAGACCGGCGCGCCTTCAAAGACAACGGCGGGCTAGCGCCTGCGGGCGGGAGCACCGGCCGTCGTTGCCTGCGCTCACGCCCGCTGAGTTGAGGGTCAACGCTGAGGATCGCATTCTTCCTTAGTCAGTTTCCCGTCCTCTCGGAGACCTTCATCCTCAGTCAGATCACCGGGCTTCTCGACAGAGGGCACGAGGTCGATCTGCATGTCCGCTCGAAGGCGACCGATCGTGTCGTCCATCGGGCCGTCGAGGCGTACGGGCTGCTCGATCGCGTGAAGCATCCGGGCGCCTCCGATCGATTTCTGCTGCGTTGCTTTAGCGGAGGCATGCTCGTCTTGCGCAACGCTGCGCTGCGCCGGTGGGCCCCCTTCGGCGCGCTCAACCCGATTCGCTACGGGCGGGACGCCGCGTCACTCCGGTTGTTCCATGAGGCCTCATCGACGATCGAAGAGGCGAAGTACGATCTGGTGCACTGCCACTTCGGCCCCAACGGCCTGCGCGCCGTTCGCCTGCGCGAGATCGGCGCGCTTCAGGGCAAGATCGTGACGACGTTCTACGGTTTCGACGTGTCGAGCTACGTCGCGAGCCGGGGAGCCTCGGTCTACGCCCCGCTGTTCGCCCAGGGAGACCTCTGCATCGGCATAACCGACCGCATGCGGCGCCGGCTGATCGAACTAGGCTGCCCGCCTGACCGCGCCCTGCATCTTGCCCTCGGCATCGACGTGGCCGCGTTTCCGTACCGGCCGGACCTGCGCCGCAAGGACGCGCCGATTCGTGTCCTCGGCGTCGGGCGGCTGGTGGAGAAGAAGGGCTTCGAGACGGCGATCAGGGCGTTCGCGCTCGTGGCGAGGAAGCACCCTGAGATGCGCTACACGATCGTTGGCGATGGCGATCTTCGCGGGCGGCTCCAGAGGCTGATAAGGTCGCTGGGTCTCGCCGAGAAAGTACAACTGCTGGGCGACATGACCGACGACGAGGTTCGCGCCCAGTACGCCGCCAGCGACATCTTTCTGCTCGCGAGCCAGAGAGCGTCCAACGGCGATGAGGAGGGCCTGCCACAAGTCCTGTTGGAGGCTCAGGCCGTGGGGCTCCCGGTTGTGTCGACGCTGCATAGCGGCATTGGGGAGGGAGTGCTCGACGGTAAGTCAGCCTTCCTCGTCCCCGAGGGCAACGTCGAGGCCGTGGCGGAGCGCCTCGAGTTTCTCGTCGAGCACCCAGAGTGCTGGCAGGCGATGGGCTCCGCCGGGCGCGCCTTCGTCGAGGCAAACTACGACGTCGAAGCCTCGACCGACCGGCTCGTGAGGGCCTATGAGCAACTCCTTTCCTAGCTGCAACCAGTCCGGCGTGTCGCGATGATCGTCGACGCCCTCGAGCTCGCCGATGGCACCCTGATCGAGAGCGACGTCTGCATCGTCGGCGCCGGGCCGGCCGGTATCACGCTCGCCCGCGAATTGCTCGGCGAATCGTTTCGCGTCTGCCTCCTCGAGTCCGTCGGCCTCGACTTCGAGCCACAGACAGAGGCGCTGAAGCGCCTCTCGAACGTCGGCGGCGACCTCGAACCGCCCACCGCCGCGACGAGGCGCCAGTTTGGCGGCGCCGCAAACGCCTGGGACGTCCTCACGACAGAAGCCGGCGGCGGCGTCAGATACCTGCCGCTCAGCGCCGTCGACTTCGAGAAGCGGGACTGGCTCCCCCACAGCGGTTGGCCGTTCACGAAGGCTGAGATCGATCCCTTCTACGAGCGCGCCCAGCGGGTCTGCGACATCGGGCCGTACACCTATCGCGTCGAGGACTGGACGGAGCCGGACGCGCGCCCGTGGCCGCTCGACGAAGCCAGGCTAACGACCAGCGTCGAGCAGTACGGTCACCACCGCGTCTTCACGCGCGACCATCTCGAAGAGCTGCGACGCAGCCCCAACCTGAACCTCGTTCTGCACGCGAACGTGACCAGCATTGAACAACGCCCCGGTAGCGCAGCGGTCGAGCGCATCGCCGTCGCCTGCGTGAACGGCTGCCGCCACAGTGTCACGGCGTCTCTCTTCGTCCTCGCCACCGGCGGCATCGAGAACGCGCGTCTGCTCTTGCTCTCGACGGCGCAGCAGCCGAACGGGCTGGGGAACCAGCATGACCTCGTCGGCCGGTTCTTTATGGACCACCACAACGTCGATTGCGGTGAGCTGGTGCCGGCGTCGCCGGAGCTGTTGGAGCGCTCCGCCCTGTATGACCTGCGCCGGGTGAACGGCGCCTGGGTCATGGCGAAGCTCAACATCGCCGAGGCCTTGATGCGCGAAGAGCGGCTGCTCAACGGCGCTGCCCGGATCGAGGCGAGGTTGGACCCCGGTCTCGAGAAGGCGCTGCGGTCGCTCGCCCGCGCCGCTCGCGCCGTGCGCCGCGGCAGGCTGCCCGACGACATCGCCGCCAAGGTCCGCGAGGTCGTCCCTCAGCTCCCTCGCCTCGCGGCGATCGGCGGCGCCGCGTTCAAAGAGCACGGTGTCATGGCGCTGGCGCGGCAGGAGAACCGCGGCCGTTACGGCTGGTCGAAGCGCAGCGGCCAGTGGCGGAGCTTCGCTTCGTTCAGCGTTGAGCTGCAGACCGAGTTGGCGCCCGACCCGGCGAATCGCGTCGTGCTCGGTGACGACCGCGACGCCTTCGGCCGGCCGCTGGCGGGCGTCTACTGGAAGTGGGGCGAGACCGATCGACGCAGCCTGCGCCGCGTGCAGGAGCTGCTCGTCACCGCCTTCGCCGATTCGGGGCTGGGCGTGCTGCGCCTGCCCGCCGGGGAAGCGACGTCCAACGTCACCAGCCCGGCCGGCATCTTTCACCACATGGGCACGACACGAATGCACGCCGACCCGGCGCGTGGTGTCGTCGACGCCGACTGTCGCGTCCACGGCGTCGAGAACCTCTTCGTCGCCGGCAGCTCCGTCTTCCCCACCGGTGGTTACGCCAACCCGACGCTGACGATCGTGGCGCTGTCGATTCGTCTGGCGGACCAGATCAAGGCTCTGATGCGGTCGAGACGCATCGATATCGCCTGACTCAGTCGCCCGTCGCCAGGTCCTTCGAGGTCGTCGCGGGGCTGCCGAAGAGCTGTCGCAGGCCGCGGGGTATCGCGTGCTTGAGCCACATGACAGCGTCGGCGAAAAACGGCATCGGGTCGCGCGGGCTCCAGTAGGCCAGGGCGCGGACGCGATGAAAGCGTCGCATGGTCGAGGCAAGCTCGCGCAGCACGGGGCGGTTGGAGCGCTGCACCCAGAGCGTGCTGAAGTAGGCGGTCAGCCACAGCCAGGCGACGCCTTCGCGGTAGGTTGTTGCCACCGGTCGCGGGCCGCCGGTCAGCATCCGGTAGAGCGCCGCCGGCGCGTCGAGGCCGATCGCCCGCGACAGGCTCAGCTCGCGCGCGAGGCAGACGTCCGCCTTGACCAGGACGAGGCTGCCGTCGCGGTGGTCGCGCCTGAACTCGACGGCGATGGCGCCGACGTAGCCGGCGCGTCGCGCCAGCCGCTTCGCCGCTTCGAGGGCCTCTTCGTCGCGGACGCTCTCGCAGTAGACGTGGGCGCCGAGCTCGTACGGGTGGGTGAAGCCGTCCCGCGAGTAGTCGATGGTCAGACGCCTGATGCAGTAGGCGACGACGGCCTCGTGGTTCGCGTCGACGATGAGGTGAGCGCCGATGCCCCCGTCCGCATCGCTGGGGATGACCTCGGCGATAATCGGGAACTCGCCCAACCGCGAGTAGATATCGAGGCAGTTGTCCAGAATCGACTGGGCGTCGGTTCCGGCCGCTTTCGTGAATCGGTCCGTGGCGATATCGGCCGGCACGCTGGCCGGCGGCGTCCTCAGCAAGTACGCGTGCCTCTCCAGATCGAGGCCGGCGACGATCGAGCGAAGCTCCGCCTCGTCGCGTGGCTTGAAGACCTTCGGCGTCTTGAGGCCGCATTCCCGGCCGAGGGCGTAGCAGCGGGCGAGGTCGATCAGCGGGCCGACGACGTCCCAGGCCGGCGCCGCCAGGACGAAATGCCGCGCCAGCAACTCGGCGTTCTGGGAGACGAGGATGACGTACTCGTCCGAGGTCGGGATCAGGACGCCGCCGCCGCGCTCGCCCAGCGAGACGATGAAGGCGAGCGCCTCTGCCGGGTCGGCGCTGATCCGGTGCGTCTTCTTCACGAAGCGCGAGGAGGAAGCGCGGCTCGAAGCCTCATGATCGACGCAGACGATGGGGACGCCGAGCTCGCCGAGCGAGCTAATGACGGCGAGCGCCCGCGGGTGCTCGCTGCCGAGGATCACGGCCCGCGGCGTGACCTCGGTCGCGCCCGTCCTGAGGTCTGGCTGCGCTTCCATCGCTCTGCATTCTAGAGCCGGAGCCTGCTGGCGCCCCTGCGATTCGAGACGCCGGAAGCTAACGTGGGGCTAGAGCCAAGCTCCTCACACACTTAACACGCCCGTAACAGCCAGTAACGAATAAGACACATCGCCGTAATCTTTCGACCCTAGGCTCCAGCAAAGGGAGTAGGTAGGACCGTTGGCGATGGCACTTTCGAATGTCTCTGGCGGCACGGACAGCAACGGCGTCCGAGTCTTGGGCAACTTGTCGCTGAACCTCGGCAATTATCGGGTCGCGGTCGCGGACCAGGTCGTTGATCTGAGCTATCACGAGCTGGAGCTGCTACGCCTCCTGGCGGAGTACCCGAACAGCGTCATTTCTTACAGCGACATCACAAACGCGATCTGGGGCAACTCAAGTCGCTCCACTCTCCGCGCGCTCAACGTCCTGGTGCACAGACTGCGAACCAAGCTGGCGAACTCGCATCCCTACATCATCGAGACGGTTCGAGGTCGCGGCTACGGCCTGCTCAAATCGCGCGAAGCGGAGAACGTAAGTGACTGGACCTGAGGCAACGCTGCCAACGGTTGCATTGCACCTCGCCAGGGCGAGCGAGAAGGAGTCGACATGCTGATTTTGGGACTGTTTGGACTGATGCTTCTGATCGCGCTGATGCGCGTCTACCTGCCAAGGGGAGCCAAGACGCGGGGTAAGCCGGAGAAAGTGATCCGGCTGTCACTGGTAGAGCGCTACCAGATGCAGCGCACGAACCTCTACGCGATCGCGGCGTTCCTTTTCATCGCAACGATCACGGGCGAAATGCCCGTCGGCGGCCAGTTCTTCGTGCTGCTGATCGCCCAGCTGATCCTGCTGATTCCGGTCCGCTGCACTCTGTCCAGCGAGGGTGTGGGAATCAACAAAGTCGTCTTCCGCCCCTGGACCGATTTCGTTGGCTACAGCGCGGCGAGCCGGCGTCTGGTGCTCGTTGGGCGCCCGGGACTGCGGCCGCTGAACCTCTCTCTCCTCGCGGAGCACCAGAAGGAGGTCATCCCGTTTCTCCGGCGTCGACTGCCTGAGATCGAGGCGGGGAAGGAGGGTCTTGGCAGCAAAAGCGTGATCGTCGGTTAACTCAAGAATCAAAAGGCAAGGAGGGGCCAATTTGATGGCGAACAACATTTCAGCGAGGCTAAACGGACGAATCGTCCTCGTGCTCGCGGCAGCACTCGTCGCGCTGTCTGCGTTTCTCTTCGTGGGGATGGCCCACGGCGGGAGCACGGCATACGCTCAGGAGCCCTGCGGCGGCAAAGCTGAAGGCGCGAATGACCCTTGTGGCGACAAGACGGGCACCGGCATAGACATCGTCGGTGAAGACGGCGAGTTCGACGAGACCGTCGTCCTCGACGCGATTGGCAAGACAAAGATAGGCGTGAACTTCACCTGGACGCTGCTGGCCGGCGCGCTGGTGCTCTTCTTCCAGGGCGGTTTCGCGCTGGTAGAAACGGGATTCACGCGGGCAAAGAACGCCGCCCATACGATGATGATGAACTTCGTCATCTTCGCCATCGGAGGCGTGGCCTGGTTCATCACAGGCTTCGCGTTGATGTTTGGCGGTGTCGGCGGGCTGGCCGCGCTCGGTGGTGGTACCGCCGTCCTCGACGGCATAACGACGCTGGGCGGGGCCGACTGGGGAATCTTCGGAAACAAGGGCTGGTTCCTCGCCGGCGACTCCTACGACGTCGGCGTGATGACGCTCTGGTTCTTCCAGCTCGTCTTCATGGACACGGCGGGAACGATCGTTACCGGCGCGATGGCTGAGCGCTGGAAGTTCTCCGCCTTCATCGTCTACTCGTTCTTCATGGCCGGCTTCCTGTACCCGCTGTTTGGCAACTGGGCCTGGGGCGGTGGCTGGCTGGCGCACCTCGGCTTGTCGTCTGACCTCGGTCACGGCTACGTCGACTTCGCGGGCTCCGGCGTCGTGCACGCCGTCGGTGGGCTTTCGGCCCTTGCCGGCGCGATCGTCATCGGTCCGCGCATCGGCAAGTACGGCAGCGACGGCAAGGTAAACACGATCCCGGGACACAGCATTCCGCTGGCGATCCTCGGCGTCTTCATCCTGCTGTTCGGCTGGCTTGGCTTCAACGCCGGCAGCACGTTGTCGGGCACCGACCTGCGGATCGCTTCCGTGATCGTGAATACGGTGATCGCGTCCTGCTCCGGCCTGCTCGTTGCCATGTTCGTGACGTGGTGGTGGAAGGGCGCCTGGGGCAAGCCAGACCCCGGCATGGCGTGCAACGGCATGCTAGCTGGGCTGGTGGCAATCACCGCGCCTTCAGGCTTCGTGGCGCCGTGGGCAGCTTTCGTCATCGGCGCGTTCGGCGGCCTGTTCGTCGTCCTCGCGTACCGCATCGTTGACACGGTGCTGAAGATCGACGACCCGGTCGGCGCCTTCTCCGTGCACGGTGTGAACGGACTCTGGGGCGTCATCGCCGTGGGTCTGTTCGCAGACGGCACGTATGGCGCAGGCTGGAACGGCGTCGAAGGGACGGTAACCGGCCTCTTCTACGGCGACTCGAGTCAGCTCGGCGCGCAGCTCATCGGTGTGCTGACGCTGATCATCTGGGCCTTCGGCGGGACGTTCATCTTCATGAAGATACAGGACATGTTCTTCGGCATTCGCGTTTCGGCGGAGGTTGAGGTCCAGGGCCTGGACATTCACGAGATGGGCGCTCGCGCCTACGAGTTCGGTGACACGCCGACTCCGCCCGGGCCGTCGCCGGTCGGCGCCGGTGGCATGGCGATCGGTGGAGGTGGAGGCGGAGGTTAGGCTGCCTGGAAAGGCCAGGCTGGCGTAGATTCACCCGCCAAGGAGGGGTGGCAGAAATGCCACCCCTCCTTCTTGTCGTAACGAAACAGTCAACTGATGGACATCTGAATGTAACAGACGATCGCTAAGCTTTTGGAGGTAGCTGGTCGCTTATAGCAGTACCAGCTGGAGGGGTACCCTGGCAGGCCACGAGAACATTCTTCTCGCCCTCGCGCTAATCCTCGTCGCCGGCAACCTTGCCAGTCGCGCCGGGCAGCGGTTCGGCATGCCCTCCGCCGTCGGTACGATCTGCGTCGGCCTCGTCATCGGCCCGGCCGCCTTCGGCCTCGTCGCCGACAGCCAGACGCTGGAGACGTTTTCCCAGGTGGGCGTGATCATCCTCATGTTCGTCGCCGGTATGGAGACGGATATGGAGATGATGCGGCGCGTCTCGACATCAGCGTTCCTTGTCGCTGTGGGCGGCGTCGTCCTGCCGTTCATCGGTGGCGTCGCCGTCGGTCTCGCTTTCAACCTGTCGGCGCAGGAGACGCTCTTCCTCGGCGCGATTCTGACCGCGACGAGCGTCAGCATCTCGGCTCAAACGCTGAAGGAGCTCGGCCTGCTCCAGAGCCGCGAAGGCACGACGATCCTCGCCGCCGCCGTGATCGATGACGTGATGGGCGTCATCGTCCTCGCGTTCGTGTTCTCGATGTCGGGTCAGGGCGACCCGGCGATCTCGATCATGAAGATGGCGATCTTCCTGCCGGCATCGTTCGGCATCGGCTACTTGCTGACCCAGCCCGTAGCGAAGCGCATGGAAGACCATCTATCGACAGAGGCGCAGCTTTCGATCGTGATCTCGGCGGCGCTCGCCTACGCCTGGGCCGCCGAGCGTCTCGGTGGCGTTGCTGCCGTGACCGGCGCCTACATGGCCGGCCTGCTCGTCGCGCGGACGCGATTGGTGCACACGGTGATGGAGGGCCTCAACTGGGTCGCTTACAGCTTCTTCGTTCCGCTGTTCTTCGTCGCGATCGGCTTCAAGGCCAACTTCCACAGCCTGGCGGATGCGCCGGCGCTCGCCGCGAGTCTGCTCGTTGTGGCGGTCTGCAGCAAGATCGTCGGCTGCTATGTCGCGGCGCGATTTACCGGCTTCTCGACGAAGGCGGCGCTGCTGATCGGCGTCGGCATGATGTCTCGCGGTGAAGTGGCGCTGGTCATCGCCGCCGCCGGCCTCGCCGCCGGGTCAGTGGGCAGCGCCCTGTTCTCCGCGACGATCCTGATGACGCTGGTGACGACGATCCTTACGCCGGTCGTGCTGAAGCTGCTCCACTCGTCCTGGCCGGCTCACGACGAGGACCTTGCCCGCGAGTACGAAGCCGTCGGCGCCCAGGCCGAAAACGCTATCGCCTAGCGCGCTCTTCCAGCGCCCGTCGCGTCTCATCCGTGTCCGGCAGGACGCGGCCGCCGGACGGCGCGTTGATCATCTCCATCAGGCAGTTGTGCAGGTGCGTGACCTTCTCATCCAGCCAGGTACCGACAGTCAGGGTCCACGGCCGCTGCTGATTCCCCTCGCGACGCCACTGCTCGTCTGAGAGGAGGCGCAGCAGCTCGATGTTCGAGGTAGCGTTCGTCCGCAGCGAATCGAGCGACGCGGCGATCGGCCGGTTGTAATGGAGGCGCTCCTTGTAGCGGTCTTCGTCCCAGTGGATCAGGACGGGCGTGTTCTCGACGAGCATGCGGCGCAGGCGAATGCTGTCGTGCAGCTCCGCGTCCGCGAGGTGATGGACGACCTCGCGCGCTGACCGCGCCTTGGGCATCGGCCGCATGTCCAGCTGATCGTCCGTGAGGTGATCGGCGGCGACCATGACGGCGCTGATGCCGTCCTTGTAGCGTTCCATGAGGTAGAGATGCCTGGGGCTTGTCATATGTCGAACCTGCAGTGGCGCTGCATCGATAAATAGACTCAGGTTGAACTGATTCTACACGTCACCGAATTGCTGACGCGACTTGCAATTGCTGGTTCCTGTTGGCGGAGCCGGTCAGTCCTCGAGCGGGTAGGGCACCTCGGCGATGATCACGTTGGAACGCTGGTGCAGCGCGTTGCGCAGGCGTCGCGCCGACTGGTTGTGCAGCCAGCGCTCCCACGGGAAGGTCGTGCGAAACTCCGGCAGGACCACGGTGAGGAACTGGCCCGTCCCGCGCGCGCTGATCGCGTCCGTATAAGAGAGGAAGGGTGCGACGAACGACCGGTAGGGCGAGTCGATCACGACCAGGGGCACGTCGGCGACGGTTGACTCCCAAAGCGCTCGGAAGCGCTGGCCTTCGGCGTGATCGTCCGTGACGTGGACAGCGGTGAGGTTGTCGGAGATCGAGCGGCCGTAGTTCAGCGTCCTCAGCGTCGCGAGGTTCACCTCGTCGACCGGGACGATCACCGGCTGGTGCGCCTGGTTGGTCCCGAACAGCGAGACGCCTTCCACCCGCAGCTTGCGTTCGACGCGGGCAAAGTGACGGTGCACCGTCCAGAACAGCGTCGCGAGCACGGCCATCGCCAGCATAGAGATCCAGGCGCCGTGCTCGAACTTCGTCACGCCGACGATCGTCGCGACCACAGCCGTCGCGACCGCGCCGACGCCGTTAATCAGCATGCTCCGCTTCCAGCCGGGCTCGCGGAGGCGCCGCCAGTGACGCAGCATGCCCGTCTGGGAAAGCGTGAACGAGACGAAGACGCCGAACGCGTAGAGAGGGATCAGCTTGGTCACGTTCGCCTGATAGGCGATGACGAGCGCCGACGCCGCCAGACCGAGGACGATGATCCCGTTCGAGAACGCCAGCCGATCGCCGCGGAAGGTGAACTGGTGCGGCAGGAAGCGGTCACGCGCAAGGATCGAGGCGAGGCGCGGGAAGTCGGCGTAGGACGTGTTCGCGGCGAGGATGAGGATCAGCGCCGTGAACGCCTGGATCGTGTAGAAGACGAGGCCGTTTCCGAAGACCGTCTGGCCGATCTGCGCCGGGACCGAGACGTCTTCGGCGGGCTGGACGTGCAGCATGTGCGCCAGGACCGTCAGGGCGAGGAAGAAGGTCACCAGGATCGTCGCCATCCAGACCAGCGTCGTCGAAGCGTTCTTCGACTCCGGCTTCGTGAAGGCGGGGATACCGTTCGAGATCGCCTCGATGCCGGTGAGGGCGGTGCAGCCGGAGGCAAAGGCGCGCAGGACGAGGAACGCCGTGATCGCGGACGCGCCCGGTTCGTAGGCGGATGCCGGAACCGTCGCCTGCAGGCCGGGGTCGAGGGCGACGCGGACGAAGCCGGCGAGGATCAGAACCGCGAACGAGACGATGAAGCCGTAGGTTGGGATCGCGAAGATCGTGCCGGATTCGCGGATGCCGCGCAGGTTCGCGAGCGTGATCAGCGCGATCGACCCGACCGCAAGCTCGACGCCGTAGCTCTCCAGGCTCGGAAACGCCGAAACGATCGCGAGCACGCCGGCGGCGACCGAGACCGACACGGTGAGAACGTAGTCGACGGCGAGCGAGGCGGCGGCGATCAGCCCCGGCACCTCGCCGAGGTTCTCGCGGGCGACGATGTAGGCGCCGCCGCCGTTGGGGTAGGCGCGGATCGTCTGGCGGTAAGAGAAGGCGACGATCGCCAGAAGCACGGCAATGCTGCCGGCGATCATCAGCGAGTGCGTCAGCGCACCGGTGCCGGCGGCAACGAGGACGATGAGGATCTCGTCCGTGGCGTAGGCGCTGGAGGAGAGCGCGTCTGAGGAGAAGACGGCGAGCGCTTTCGCCTTTGGGAGGCGCTGCTCTTCGATCTCTTCAGTCGAGAGCGGCGCGCCGACGGCGACGCGACGGACGAAGCGGACGGCATGCTCCATCCCGCTGCGGGGCGCGAGCGATCGCTGCGTCGCCCGAATCGTGCCTTCGTCCTGAGGCTCGAAGTGGCGCTCGCTCTGGCGTCGCAACCGGACGAAGCGCTGTCCCGGCTTCTGGCCGTGCTGGACCTCGGGCTGCTCGACCTCGATCGCGGGGCGCTTTCGCGTCAGGCGCACAAAGCTGCGTTCGTCGCCGTGCAGCGGCTCTTCGGTGTCGGTCTCTCGTTCGCTGCTTGCTTCAGGCAATGGTCACTTCCACGCGGTTCGCGAGCTGCGCCGAGAAGCTCGCGACGGTCGCCTGGAGGAGGACCGCTTGCAGGCTGGGAAACACAGACTCACTGGCCGCCTCGTGGCTACCAGCGTCAGGCGTCGCGACGAGGATCAGCCCGCCGTCTTGCGCAAGGGCGGCGCGAATCTCGTCCTCGCTGCACGCGGCGTCGAGCAGAACGAGCGTGACCGCGTCAGGATCGGCGACGGCGGCGCGAGCGATGGGCTCCGGCGTGTGGATCAGCGACACGGTGGCGAAGCCGCCCTGGAGCAGCGCGCCGGCGCTGACGACATCTGCCAGCTCCCGGCCGATGACCCGAAGGCGGCGCCTTGTACGGCGGAATGTCGCGGTATTCGATTGCATCATCGCGGGTGGTCTCTAGTCAGTGTAGAAACGGCGCCATCAGGGATAAGTGAGGGTTGCGGGCGCCCGCGTAAGGATTCTGTGAGCGTTCTGCGTCGCGAAGCGACTTTGGCGTTTCGTTCCCCTGCCCATCACTTTCCGGCGCCCGCGGCAGATGTACCCATTGATGAGCCCGCCTCAAACGCTCCCCGCCGCAACGCTCACGCTGACCAACGAGCTGGCGTATAGGCGTTCCTTCCGGGCGATGAACACCGACGTCACCTTTCTCCTCGTCGACTGGCTGAGCGACGGGCGCGCTTCCGAGGCCGAGGCGTACTTTCACGCCTTCGAGTCGCGCTTTAGCCGGTTCTTGCCCGAGAGCGAGCTGTCCAGGCTCAACCAGCGCCGCGGTCTCCTCGTCCAGCTGTCGCGACCGATGCGGGAGCTGCTGCTCACGGCGCGGCGTCTGAACCGGCTGACGCGCGGCGTCTTCGAGCCGGCGATCCTGGCGCAGCTCGAAGCAGCCGGCTACGACCGGTCATTCGAGCTGCTCGAGGATCGAGGAGCCGAACCGGCGCCTTCGCCTCGCGCGTCGAGATCGCTGCGCGAGATGAGGCTCCTGAGGCAGGAGGGGCTTGCGCTGCTGCCTCTCGGTCTGCGCCTCGACTTCGGCGGCATCGGCAAGGGCTACGCCGTCGACAACGCGGCGCGGATCCTCCGCGACACGGGAGGCTTCTTGATCGACGCGGGCGGCGACATCTACGCCGGCGGCCGCGGTCCAACGGGCAGGCCCTGGCGGGTCGCTGTCACCGATCCGGATGACGGACATGAGATCGAGGTCGTTGAGCTCGTCGACGCGGCGATAGCGACTTCCACAACCCGAAAGCGGCGCTGGCAGCGCGGTGGCGCCGAGGCGCACCACCTGATCGACCCGCGCACCCAGCTGCCGGCCGAGACCGGCATAAGCTCGGCGACCGTGATCGCGCCCAGCACCGCGGTGGCAGACGTCTTCGCGAAGGCCGCCGTCATCCTCGGCGTTGAGCAAGGCTCCGCCCTGCTCGACGCCCATCACTGCTCCGGACTCTTCGTCCTCGCCGATGGCGAGGTGATCAGGACATCACGCTGGCCACGTTTCGGCCAAGGAAAGGAAGGCTAAGAAATGACACGCAGATACGCACTCGCCGTTTCGATTGTCCTCAGCGCAATGGTTGCCTACTTCGTCGTGGCGCTGGCCGGCGAAGTAGGCTGGTTCGCCGCCGGCACGACCGACGCGGCCGAAGAGCCGGTTGCTGAGGCAACCCTGGCACCCAGCCCAACCCAGGCCCCTGTCGAAGTCACGCCGATCGTTGTCACCGAGTACGTCTACGTCGACGCGCCCCGACGCGCCGCGCCGGCCGCATCCCAGGCGCCCGAAGCTCAGGCCCCGGCTAGCCCAACAGCCGCTCCGCCAGGAGCCGCCGCGACGACGGCTCCTGACAACACGTCAGCCGGATCGACAAGCCTGGCCAGCACGTCGGGTTCGAGTGGTAACAGCGGACCGCCGCAGGTTTCGTCGTCTGATGACGACGATCAAAACGAGCATGAAGACGAAGCCGAACACGAAGATGAGCCCGAACATGAGGATGAGCCCGAGGACGACGACTAGGGCTCCCGGGACGGGGTTTAACAGATGAACGCCAAGTACCTCGGTTTCAAGCTCGCGTCGCTGTTCGCCAGCCTGTTAGCGATGCCAATCATCTGGGCGGCGCTCGCCCTGCCTAGCTCCTGGGCAGCGTCCACCACAGAGCCGGCCGCCGTCGTCGAGAGCGTCCCAACCGAGGCGCCGGTCGCGCCGGCGCCGGCGCCGCAGGAGCCACCGCCGGTGATCTACCGCCGCGTGGTCATCGTCCTCGATTCTCAGGACGGCGACGCCGCACCGAAGTCGGGCGGCGGTTCCGCGCCTGCCAGCGCTCCTGCCGCGGTCGCGCCCTCAACGACGACGAAGAGCGCGTCGGTTGCTGCAC